>JALVEA010000142.1 GCA_027008665.1 Thiotrichaceae bacterium
CCGCAGACCTTGCAACCCTTGCCAGCACAAAGCACACATTGAATATCCGTTTCAGCAGAAGGCTCTGTAAATGGAAAATAATGCGGACGAAAACGGGTTTTAAAATTATCATCCTCAAAAAAGGCTTTAAAGAAAGCATCTAAAATACCTTTTAAATCAGCAAAGGTGACATCGGTATCTACCATTAAACCTTCAACTTGATGGAACATAGGGCTATGGGTTACATCCGAATCACAACGATAAACCCTCCCAGGGGCAATAATACGCAAAGGAGGTTGCTTTTTTTCCATAGTGCGAATTTGCACAGGAGAAGTATGAGTGCGTAGTAACTTCCCATCACCAAAATAGAAAGTATCATGTGAAGCACGAGAAGGATGATGTTCGGGAATATTCAGTGCAGTGAAATTATGATAATCATCTTCAATTTCCGGCCCTTCTTCCACATTAAAGCCAAGTTGCTTAAAAATTTCTTCAATCCGTTTAGTAGTGCGAGTGACAGGATGCAAACTGCCCGTATCCATTTTTCGCCCTGGCAAGGTGACATCAATTTTTTCTTTTTCTAATTGCAGATTAAGTGCCTGTTGTTGCAAATCCGCTTTACGTTCTTCAATTTTTTTTTGTATAGACTGTTTAACGCGATTGATCTCTTGCCCAGCGGCACGACGATCTTCTGGTGGTAATTTTCCTAATTGCTTTAATTGCGCCGTTACCAGACCTTTTTTACCTAAATAGTGTACACGAACATCATCCAATGCACTCATATCAGAAGCTGCTAAAAGCTCCTTATGCGCCTGATCCATTAATTCTGACAGTTGTTTCACTGCTATTTCTCCATTCCCAAACAAAAAAAGGGAAAGGCATCAGCCCTTCCCTTTTCCAAAATATACCTATTGTTAAGTGTATATTTGCTAAATTGATCTAAGTGGTCAAATTAAGCGAGGGCGGCTTTTGCCTTCTCAGCTAATTGTCCAAAAGCATCAATATCATGTACTGCTAGATCAGCCAACATTTTACGATCTACTTCAATCTCTGCTTTATTGAGTCCATCCATAAAACGACTATAAGATAGTTCAAACATTCTTGCAGCAGCATTGATACGCACAATCCATAAACGACGGAATTGACGCTTCTTTTGACGACGGTCACGGTATGCATATTGCCCTGCTTTTGTAACTGCTTGGTTCGCAACACGATAAACACGGCTACGCGCACCGTAATAACCTTTTGCTTTCTTTAATACTTTTTTATGTTTAGCGCGTGCTGTAACGCCACGTTTTACTCTAGCCATTCTCTATATCCTTGTGTTTAATATTTATTGTTTTATACGTAGGGCAACATACGACGAACCATTGGTGTATCGACTTTCTCGATAACATCGCCAGAACGCAGATGACGCTTACGCTTGCTACTTTTTTTAGTAAGGATATGACGCAAGTGAGACTGCTTACACTTGAAAGTGCCATTAGCACGTTTGCGGAAACGCTTAGCCGCGCCGCGATTAGTTTTCATTTTAGGCATCTTAAATCTCCATAAAAATGGTGGACGAACTGCCTCTCAAGAGTGCCTTCCTTGAGGAGACTGCAATACGAATTAAAATTCGAGCGCGGATAATAGCGGATAATAAGTATAAGTGGAAGTATTATATTACTAACTCCTAAGCTTTCATTTTACCTTTTTTAACCTGTTGTGCCTCCATTAGCTCCACTTCCCTTGCGCCTGAAATAACAATCTCTGGGTCAAGCACATAATCAATATCAGAATTTAAACTTTTATAGGGGACAGCATTTAAAATCGTTTTTATGGCATTTAATCTTGCTAAATATTTGTCATTAGAGCGAATAACCGTCCAAGGTGCAGTGTTAGTGTGGGTATGTCGGAGCATTTGGTATTTTTGTTCAGTAAAATCATCCCAACGCTCTTGTGCTTGTAAATCCACTTCACTTAGCTTCCATTGTCTTAAAGGGTCATCTTTGCGTCGATCAAAACGTTTCGATTGCTCACCTTTACTGACACTAAAATAAAGCTTGACTAAAATAGTCCCTTGTCTCACTAGGTCTTTTTCAAAACCTGTGACACCTTTCATAAAGTCTCTATATTGCTTTTCATTACAAAAACCAAAAACAGGCTCTACCATTGCGCGGTTATACCAACTACGATCAAAGAGAACCGTCTCGCCACCATGGGGGAGTTCTGCAATGTATTTTTGAAAAAACCACTGTGTACGCTGATGATCCGTTGGTTTACCCAAGGCAACAATACGGTAATGTTTTTCATTCATATAACGTGTGACACGACGAATCGTACCCCCTTTGCCTGATGCATCTCTTCCCTCAAATAAAATAATCAAACGGGTTTGCGTTTCCTCCAAATACTTTTGCATTTGAATTAGCTCTGCTTGAAAGGGTTTTAGACTTTTCTCTTGTTTGTATTTTTTTATAATTTTTTGCTCTTTGGCTGTCATCTCATTTTCTTTACAAACAGCATTCATTTTTTGCAGAGATTTCACTTCTTGTTTTAACTTTTTTATTTGTTTTTTTAATTGCTTTTTTTTCTTTTTACCCTTAGGAGTAGGAACAACTATTTTGCTGGCTCTCTCTTCAGTCATGACGTATTTCCTTTTTTCAAACTTTTCATATTATTTAGCGCAGTAAATATTTTTGAGATGCAATACCACCTTGCGCTGAAGGCGTGCAAAGAAAGATGGCTGTATATTTTTTAACTGTGAAAAATTAACAGATATTCAAAATCAATCAATGATAAAAGGCAAAAAGCTTATTATTTATATACTTATTATGAAAGAGGTTATTTGCCATCTTCTCAACTAAAGTATAGTTCTAAGTATTCGAAATTTCATTAATTAGCGGATGAAAAGCTGGGAAAATACATTATTCCTCACATTGCTTTTGCATTAAAGCAATATAATCATCAAGACCTTGTCCTGATTGCTCGGTAAATGTTTGTTCTAAAATTCGTAATTTTTCGATGCGGTCTAAACGAAAATTTCGAAAATCATTGCGTAAGTTGCACCATGCTGTCAATGTCCATACATTTCCCCAGAAAAATAGACCCAGTGGTTTAAGTTTGCGTTGACTCGCGGTGTTATCAGCACGTTTGTAGTCTATTTGTAGATAGTTGAATTTGGCAATCGCATTTCTACAAGCATCTAATGTTGTTTTAAGGTCTTCACGATCACCAAAACGCAAGGCAAATAATTTGCTGTCATCAATATGCTCACGTAATTCACTTGGAATAACCGCTTGGATTTTATCCAGCACTGATTGGGCGCTACTGCCTAGTTCTGAACCACCCCATGCTTTTAGAATACGCACTCCAAGCACTAAGGCTTCAAGCTCATTGGGATTAAACATAATGGGAGGAATATCAAGGCAGTAGCGAAGATGATAACCAACCCCTGCTTCCCCCTCAATAGGAACACCTGAAAGACTTAAATCTTGAATATCACGATAAATAGTACGCTGGGAAACCTCTAGCCTTTCTGCTAAATCATGCGCCCTCACCAGTCGCTTATTCCTTAAAATTTGAACTATTTGGAATAAACGATCAGCGCGACGCATAATACTTTCTCTATTTTAATTTATTGTTTATATTGAATTATCTGAGG
>JALVEA010000143.1 GCA_027008665.1 Thiotrichaceae bacterium
TGTAGCAGGTTCGCAGATTGCGATTCAATCTTTGCCATATTGTCGGGGGCGTTCGCGCATTGGTATTATCAATCCTAGTTATGCTGAACATGCTTATTGGTGGGAACAGGCGGGTCATGATGTTGTTTATATGATCGCTGATGAGATTGATTGCTTGATTCATACATTGGATGTTTTAGTTTTGATTAATCCTAATAATCCCGATGGCAGGCAATATGCTGTGAGTGAGCTTTTAAAATGGCATCGGCAATTAAATGAAAAAAAAGGATGGTTAATTGTTGATGAGGCGTTTATGGACAGTACCCCAGAGAAGAGTCTTTTATTGCAGTATAAAAATATGCCAGAAGGACTGATTATATTGCGCTCAATTGGTAAGTTTTTTGGTTTAGCAGGGATACGTTTAGGATTTATTGCAGCCGTGCCTAAATTATTGCAACAAATAGCCCATCAACAAGGGCCGTGGGCTGTTTCACATCCTGCACGCTGGTTGGGTGCATTGGCACTTAAAGATCAACAGTGGCAGCAACAAAGCCGTCGTTTTTTAGCACAACAAAGTCAAAAGCTATATCAAATTCTTTCTCTTTCTTTTCATAATATTCAGCAAAGCCATTACTTTTGCTATATTCAACACCCACAAGCAAAACAAATAAAACAGCAATTAGCACAAAAAGGAATCTGGGTGCGTTATTTTGAAAATCCTTCGGCACTTCGTTTTGGATTACCCGCTAATGAGGCAGAATTAAAAAAATTAAGCCATTTTTTGTAAAATAATTTACTGGAATAAACAGAAATGAAATTAGAAAAAGAAATAGTAGAAACTGCAGCAAATATCAGTAAAAGCGTTATCTGGCTACATGGTTTAGGAGCGGATGGACATGATTTTGTTGATTTAATTCCAGAGTTACAATTACCTGCTGATATGGGGATTCGCTTTATTTTTCCACATGCACCGATTCGAGCGGTTACTTTAAATAATGGTTATAAAATGCGAGCTTGGTATGATTTATTATCGCTTGAACGCGGTAAAACAGCCAAAGAAGCGGATGTTTTAACAACCGTTGATTGGATTAGCGAGTTGATTAATAAAGAAGTTGAAAACGGCATTGCCCCTAACAATATTGTACTGGCAGGATTTTCTCAAGGCGGAGTGATCGCATTGCAAACAGGCTTACGATATCCACAGCAACTCGCAGGAATTATCGCGCTTTCAACCTATCTTCCCTTTGCCGAAAAAACCTTAAAACAACTAACAGACGCACAACGTAATATCCCTATTTTTGCGGCACATGGAATCAATGATAATGTCATCCCCTTAATTAGCTGGAATACTTACGTACCAGAATTAAAACAAGCAGGACTTAGTGTCGAGGCTCATTCTTATCCAATGGAACATTCTTTATGTCCACAAGAAATTACCGACCTTAGCCAATGGCTTCAAATCGCACTAGGAAACTTCTCATAATCTACAGGCAAGAGTCCAAGCTTAAGACCGATGCTTAGCTAAGGCTACTTATCTCTAATTATGCCCACTCACATCTGCATGTAATGGTTTCGTCTCTTCAAAAATTTTTAACTGTTCATCGGATGCTTTGGTTTGATGTTTTTCTTTCCACTCGGTAATGCTCATACCATAAATATATTGTTGTGCTTCTGCATAGCTTATCTCTTCTCCTAAAGCATTACCTGCGTTCATATACCATTTACTGAGACAGTTTCGACAAAAGCCCGCTAGGTTCATAATATCAATATTTTGCACATCGCTACGACGTTGTAAATGCTTGATTAACCCACGAAAAGCGGCTGCTTCCATTTCTGTCTGTGTGTTTTTATCCATATTTTGATTACTTTTATTAGTTAAAATCGCAATTAATTTGTTTAGTTTTGGGGAAATTGAGTTGTAAAACGCGCTGAGTATCTGATGCAAGTTTCTTTTTACCTAAGGCGTTGGCAGCGCAATACTTTATTTTTAAAGCCTCAAGTACCGCTGGCGTTCCTTGATGGTGTTTTATGGTGTAATCAGCACGATTAAACGCGGCTAAATAAGCATTACGCTTCATATAATATTTGGCAATATTAACCTCTGATTGTCCTAATGCATTTTTTAAGAAATTCATTCTATAGGTTGCATCTTTTGCGTATTCACTTTGAGGATAGCGGGTCAATAATTTAGAAAAATCATGAAACGCTTCTTTTTGACGTACATTATCAAGATCAGAGAAACTACGCGGGAAGATCTTATCCATCAGACCTCCGCCACGATTGAAATTAATGAGTCCACGTAAATAAAGGGCATAATCCATTTTGGGACTGCGTGGGTACATACGCATATAGCGATCAATTGTATCTAATGCTGTATCCGCTTCATCGTATTTATAATAGGCAAAAGCGGACTCTAGTAAGGATTGCTGTGCAAAACGTCCTAATGGATAGCGAGCTTGTAAAATTTCATATTTTTTAATCGCTTCAGCATAATCACGTTTTTTTAAAGCGGATTGAGCATCTTGAAATAATTTATTAGCAGAATAGCCTTTGGTTGGATCTGATTTTTTTTGTGAACTAAGACTAGTGCAAGCCGTGAGTATGAAGAGCAGCACAAGGGTTGTTAAATAGACCCATAATTTCATAAAATCACCTTTATAATTTGTGTTATTGGCGAGCATTTCTTCTTCAAAATGAAAAAGCAAGCATATTTAAGCACAATTGAAGCATTAATTGTACATCATATTAGGATATTATCCTACGCCTAGGAAGTTGCCATCAAACAGGAAGCTTCTTGATCATTTGTAAACAAGATATAAAAATTATGACCAATCAATCCCCTATTTTATTTAATGTACCCTATGAGCGTGCTGGCTTTCGTGTCGATCAAATCGTTGCGGAGTTTTGTCCACAATACTCTCGCAGTCAATTACAAAAATGGATTAAATCTGGCAATGTACTGATTAATGGTAAGCAAAGAAAATGCAAAGATAAATTAACAGGAGAAGAGAAAATCAGTGTGCAACCTATTTTAGTTGAACGCACGGATTCCCTTCCTGAAAATATTGATCTGGACATTGTGTATGAAGATGATGAACTGATTGTTATCAATAAACCTGCCGGGCTAGTGGTTCACCCCGGTGCAGGCAATACACACGGCACATTAATGAATGGGCTATTAGCACATAATAAAAATCAAGCGAATTTACCCCGTGCGGGTATTGTGCATCGGCTTGATAAAGATACCACGGGCTTAATGATGGTCGCAAAGACGCTAGAAACCCATTACAGCTTAGTGGAACAATTACAACGGCATGAAGTAAAACGTGAGTATCTTGCATTGGTTTCCAGCGAAGTTATTTCAGGAGCTACTATAGAAGCTAATATTGCACGTAATCCACGAGACCGTAAAAAAATGACGGTTTGCGATGACAGTGTTGGAAAATACGCCATTACCCATTATCGTATTGAACAAAAAATGCCAAATTTCACCCTACTACGTGTCCATTTAGAAACAGGGCGAACCCATCAAATACGGGTACATTTAAGCTCGAAAAATATGCCCATTGTAGGTGACAGAACCTATGCAGGAAGGCTTAAAGTCCCTGCGGGTTTAGACGAGGAAACACGTATTAAAGTACAGAAATTTAATCGGCAAGCACTTCACGCAACACGACTCACCATCATTCATCCACAATCTGAGGAAAAAATGTCATGGGAAGTAGCAATGCCTAATGATATGCAGGAAATGGTAGATGAATTAACAGGTCGGAGTCCAAGCTTTAGCTTGTGCGAGTGACAAGATAAAGAACAAACCAGCGAACGGGTTTACAAAACCCGTCCAGCTAGTGAAAAGCCTCACAGTTTCCTGCAAGGCTTCTTTAAAAACGTTTCGACGGGGTTACAAACCCCGTCGAGATAACTGGATAAATAAAATCAACGTGTTACGGTGGATGTGTTACACTTATCGATCCTAGAGTTTGGATTTGGCAAAGGTATTGATTGTTTAAATCGTTAAACCACCCGAAAATTAGCCTGTAAATGTGCAATGTCAACAGAGGTGACTTCAACCATTAACGATTGGTCTAATTCAACACTGCCTTTAATGCGTATTCTTGGTTCTAATCCTAAGGTTGGCATTACTACGGTAACTTTACGATCATTTAACATCACCACAATTGCTTCGCCTTGCCATTTTTTATTTTGTTGTAAATACAGCATTTTCCAGTGTTGAGTGGAGAAGCGTTCTGCTTTACGCGATGCGAATGAGGCTTCATCTGCGAGTCCAATACGTTCAACTAATGCTTCATGTGTTAGCATTGCTTGCCCTGTTATAAAAGCACGTAATTGTTGATGAGTGACCAGATCAAGATAACGTCTTAATGGACTGGTGACGCGGGTATAATGGGGTAAACCTAAACCAAAATGAGCCTCGGCTTCTGTTGAATGGCGTGAGGCTTTAAAACAACGGCGATAAGCGTAATGTTCAGAGGGCTTTTCTGGGTGCTGGATTTTTTCTGGTTCAGGCTGGTAGGCATAGGGAATCGGAATATTATTTTCCTTAGCAAATTGAGATATTGCCTCTCCTGCTGCCAGCATCGATTCCGCAACTAATTGGCGACTGCCATCACCATTAAAAGGTTGTATACAAATTTCCCCATTTTTAAGGTAAAGATTGACTTCAGGTAGCTTTAGCATGGCGGCATTATTATCAATACGTCGTTGACGATAACGATCTGTAAGCGTTTTTAATCCAGCAAAGGTGGTTTCCAATTCCTGATCTGCCTCGTCATAAGTGGTTCGTGTCACTTGAAGTTGTGAAAAACATACTTCAATATTTTCTAACTCGCCCGTGGGTGTTATTGTAAATCCAATCGATAAAGCAGGGCTTTGTTGCTGTAAGCCTAGACCTAATTGCTCAGTAATTTTAGGCGGTAACATGTGAATCACTTGATCAGGCAGATACAAATTAGCGCCGCGTGAACGCGCTTCAATATCCAATTCAGAATCAGGGATAATAAGGGAGGAAGCATCCGCAATATGTACCCATAAATGATCCCCCTCCCATGAAATAGCATCATCAGGGTCTTGATTACCCACATCATCAATTGCCCATGCTTGCAAATGGGTTAAATCACGCCGTTTTGTCTCCATTGCCGTTGGAATTTCTAATTGAGGTTGGCTCATATCAATCCCCATGCGTCGTGGCCAAGGGTTATGTTGTGGTTCCCAATATCCCAATTTCAGCAATAATTTATGTGCGCTTTCTTTGGTTTCACCAATACCAACCGCTTTTAGAATACGACTATTTTCACGCTCTCCATAGGCGAGCTGCTCTACCTCCGCAAGATGGGTATAATCTTGCTTCTCTATCTGCCCTTTTCGAATTCGAGTAAGCAATGCCTTCCATGCTTCTTCTTTTGCTTTTTTAGCTTCACGTTCCTGCTTCTCTTTAGCAATCATATCTGCTGGACGTGCTTGAATTTTATCAATATCCCCCTCAAAATAAAGCCCATCCACAACCAGCATCCAACTTGACCATGCACTTTGTGGCGTATAATCATCGTATAAAAACTCTGCCAACTCCTCTAAAGAAACCGTTTCACCCTCTAATAACTCCAACGTCTCCTCTAACGTCGCAAGCTCCTCAGGTTTTTTCATATCGAGACTAGTGACATCTTTGATAGGGCCAGGATGGAGTAATTTAATATCTTTATCACGCACTCGTTTAGTGGTTTTAAAGAATAAAATTTCGAACTTATCCGTCACCTTTGTGACTATCGCAGCTTTACTTTTGTAGTAAACCAATGCGCCTTTTGTTATCTCTGACATCGCTTTAATTTCTTGCTTCCGTATCGATTTAAAAGGCAGAGATAGTAGCGTACTATTGGGGGTTATGCTGAGATTTAATTAAAATTTAAGCTTAAAATGGTCTTTTTCGCTGTATGTAAATCAATTAACTGATTCTTGCTTGCAGTGCCTTTAAGTTGATTGTTATTAAAACAATACTTCGGACAAATAATTTAGATAACTAGAAAAAGCGAGAGCTTCCTCAATTGTAAGCGTTACCAAACAACTTAAACCTCAGCAAAAATTTATTACAAGCGTATTGCCCACCCTCTGCTTCTTTCGTGGAAAAGCCACGTTTCGCAATCTTAGCCGTTATAGTGATTATTGTTAAAAAACCTACTCAAGATAGTACAGGAAACCCTTTGATTTTACACAGTTTAATCTCAATTTTTTAACCAAATAACTCCCTAAAAAAGCACACCTGATTGTAGCTATGGATTGTCACTTTACTGAAAAAAGTGGTCAGAAAAGCTATGATCTAGCTTGGTTTCATAATGGAAAAACAGGACGAGCAGAGAGAGGTTTAGAGTTCTCAGAACTTGCTATCATTGATGTCAATTACAATACAGCCTATCACCTTTCCTCCAAACAAACACCTAATCAACTTGATGATGATCAAACACGTATGGATGTCTATCTCCAGCATTTAAGATGGTTATATACGGGCGAGAAAAAGCTATTAGGGTGACATAAACAATATGATGGGAAAGTGATATTTGATGAGCATCAGGTACGCTTTGAACAGCAAGTACTTGATCCAGACACCCAGCTCTATACAGCGTTTGAAAATCAGAAAATTGAATCAATATCTGACAGATAGAATTATTCTGTTAGATTTCCAGCCAACATCAATTAAATTACATCCTGAGTATCAAGGGCTTATTAATTCTGCAATTTTTTGACGTTGCTTCTTATCAAATTGCTTTGCTGGATAAAGAGGTGAAGTTTCTTTTGACGATGAGGTGGCTAACGTGTTATCTATTGTGAGTGTGGTCATTTGGCTTTTTTACTGTTATTGGTATTTCATTAAGGATACCAAATGACTACTCTTAATGTGAGTTCGTTACCTTGTTATGAATCATGCCGAATTTTGGAACAAGAAAAACTCCCTAACTAATCCTACGCTACTTTGATTCCTTGTAAAAAAGGAGATGCTAATAAGTTGTGTATTTCATCTGTTTCAATAAATTCAACCCCTGTATGTGCATACCAAAATGCGACCTCAGGATTATTGATACTGTATAACATCCACTTCCAATCCCCTGGCCATAATGTTTTCTCTTCTGTTATTTTTTTATGATCACAGATTAAGAAATCAGGATTGAAATCCATTGCATTATCTTGAGATTTTTGATTGTAGTATTTCACCACCCAACCGACTGGTATTTCGCTATGTTGTTGTACATAACGTAATGCCACTGAGTTAAAAGAGATAATAATGCATTGTGAGGCATAAGGTTCTAATAAGCGCAATAACGCATCCATTACAAAATCTCTACCCCATTGCTTTAAGCTTTGTACTTTGATTTCAACAAAGGCTTTAGCGTTTGGATAACGTTGCAATAATGCCAACACGTCAGATAATAAAGAAATCGGTGTCGGGTAATGCTTATTATTAAAACGAGTGGATTCATGAATACTAAATTTTCGTAATTCATCATAGGTATGATCAAAAACAGAAATATCCTGCTTGGCAGTACGCTTTAAATCTGCATCATGATGGATAATAAACTGTTGATCAGCCGTCATTTGTACATCAAATTCAACAAACCCAACACCAGCTTTTAAGACTGACTCAATTCCTTTATAAGAATTTTCAGGAAAGTTTTTGTTATCGCCTCGATGAGCGACTAATTTTGGGGTAATAGAATAATTCATAGCATCGTTGTAAATTTTAGCGATAAAGTCGATAAAGAGTTTAAACAAATATTAGCATATAGCTATATAATTATATGACTATTTTTATATTAATAAGTTCAATTTATTGTATATGATAAATATATTTATCACGGTTGGTTTTATTAGGCTAAATTCTTATTTTCATCAAATACCAACCTAAAATATAGATATAACTTATTGTGTCATAATTAAAATGATGATATTTTTGTGTATGGAAATAGCTCAAATTTAGCGCTAATTTTAATCACACCAATCGTTGCACTCTATCACTTTTGAGATGTGCCTCCTGAGATAATCCAACCAGAAACAAAAATTCTGCGTAATTTATGGATAAAGTTGTTGTTAAAAATTGGCTAACTGAGTCATTTAGAGTTTTTCAGGACAAGCAATTCCAAAGACCATCAAAACCCTGCTTTATTGAGATAGCGATGCCCTGAACATTAGCTCGTGATTGTTTCACGAATCAATGCAAAAAATTCTCTAAAGTACCCCTTCATGATCTATTTCCTCAACATAACGTTAGTTGAGAAAGTTCTAAAAGTATAGAAAGTGTATCGAAAATAGTTCCAATATGTGAATGTTTTCCGACCAAGTGTGGTTAATAGGTGTCTTATATTTATTGGGTACCAATAATTGATACAAACAAGCATCAAAGCAGATTACTTATCCTCGACTTCATTTCAAACTTAGGAATGAAGGTTTAATAAGATGCGAAATTTAATGCAAAATTTTTATTTCAGATTGAATAATCTCAAAAGGCGCATAATCACTCTACGCAATCATTGAGAGCATTCAAATGGGGATAAAAAGGCAAATTAAATTGCGTAGATTATTGAATTTTATTCCTTATTACCAAAGAGGCAATTCAGTGCAAAAACAAACAGTCGTTATAACCTATGGTACCTTTGACTTATTTCATATAGGCCATCTGAAGATCTTAAAAAGAGCTAAAAGGCTAGGTGATAGACTCATTGTTGGTATTTCTACCGATTCATTTAATCTAAAAAAGAATAAAAAAACGGTGATTCCCTATCATGACCGTGCAGAAATTGTTAGGCATCTGCAATTTGTAGATCAAGTCATACCTGAATCATGCTGGGAGCAAAAACACAAAGATATTATTCAACATGATGTCGATATTTTTGTGATGGGGCATGACTGGGAAGGTAAATTTGATAGCTTGTCCTCATTATGCAAAGTTCAATATTTACCACGAACAAAAGGTATCTCCACCACTAAAATAAAAACCTATCTAAAAAAGCATAAAGAACCTCAATCATCTCAAACACCATCAATACAACTTGCTACCAGTTGTTAATAAAAAATAACCACCTAGTAAAGGAGAGAATTAAACCATGGATAGCCGATATGCAGATGTTAATGTGGTTGTTTATTTTGCAGGAAATATGGGAAATATCTATCAAATAGAGCAATGGATAAAACCATTGGAACAACTTAATAAAATAGAGAAAATTTTAATTGTAACCCGTGATACACATATTTATGAGTGGATAGAGCGAAACACGCAATTTCAACTCGTTTATGCGAAAACAATGAGTACATTATTAAAATTATATGAAAACAATCGTTTTAGATGCATTCTTTACGTTAATAATTCCTGTTCAAATTTCCAATCGCTGAGTAATAACACTGCATTGCATGTGCATATCAACCATGGTGAAAGTGAAAAAACATCTACTTTTAGTAATCGTGCTAAAGCTTATGATTTTGTCTTTATTGTTTCAGATGCTGCCTACAAAAAATATTCTGATAATTTAATCAATATTGATATGAATAAATTCATAAAAGTAGGACGACCTCAAATAGATTTTATTGAATCCATTGAACGACCCACCAAGGATAAAAAAATTATCTTATATGCACCGACATGGGAAGGTACACATCATTCCATGAACTACACTTCATTGCCTAAATATGGCATTGATTTTGTAAAAAAAATATTGGCTCATAAGGATTATCACCTTATTTACCGCCCACATCCTAATACAGGCTCCAGAGACTCAGATACTAAGCAAATAGATAAACAAATCAAACGCATGGTTGGTAAATCTGATTCAGGAACGGTCATGACCTCTGAAAGTATCAATAGCGTATTTGAACTAACCGATCTTGCTATTTTTGATAATTCAGCAGTGACGGTTGATTTCCTTTCCTTTGATAAACCCATGATGATCACTGATTTTTTCTATCGCCAAGAAGGGCAAGCTGCAGCTAAACCAGAAATAGTTAAAGCCTGCAAAATAATTAACGATGACAATAAAGATGATATTTTAAACTTGATTGAAGAGGGATTATCCAAAGACCCTCAAGCTATTCCACGCAAAGCGATAAGAAAATATTTTTTAGGCGACTATGCCCGTGGAGAGAGTACCAAGGCATTTATTAGCGAAATTCAAAAACTGATTAAATTAGCAGAAAAGTTAGTGGCTAGATAATATTTTGAGTAAATATAATTTAGAGCCTTCACCATTTCCACTGTGTTTTAACGCGACGGGATTTGCTATTCCGTCGCAATATTTACTATAGTTTTTCAGATAAATAATTCCCTGATAATAGGAGTGAAAGCTTCAGCTTTTCAGTCATCAAGATGAAATTTAATAAGTGAATGTCTATAAGATTAAAACGGTGTGGACTAACAGGGCAAAATAGCAAGTTAGAATCGGGCAGTTATTTTATACACGTTCATTAGTTCTTAACCTAAGCTGCCATCAAATATTGATCATCATTTTTTTGGGTATAGGAGATAACCGCTTCTTTCGAGTTATCAGCTATTATAAAAGCTTGAAATCGGTAGCCTTGTGTTAAGAGTTTATTTTCATACCATTGATTACCATTAAATCCCATTAGAACACTGAATCCTAGAACAAAATATCCTGCATAAATTAATAAAAATTCAAAGGATAATTTGCTTGCAAATTCAGGCACAATGGCGACTGCAATAAAAGCGACGACTAAAGTCATTATAAAAATACCTGTAGTCAAGGTTGTTAATCTCCAAATTTTTTTTCCCAGAGCCCACATCCAAGTAAAGAAAAAAGCAGTCCATGACCAACCCATTTTGACCGCTTCACTGTTCCCTTTTGAGTTTACATAGACCTTATACATTTTCATGATTAAACCCCTTAATTTTATGGTTTTATGAGTTGGTAACTTTATGAATTTCCATTGCAAAATACATTGATAAAACAACAGAACCATCCTCATAACGTTGAATTCATTTTCCTTTATCATTGTTTGTATTGTATATAAATTAAACTCATTAGTATAATTTATTTATGCAATAAGATTATATTTTTAAGTAGTTTAAAATATACTAATATTAACACTACAAAACAAAGGGTTTTTATAGTGTGCTACACTTTTCAACTTTAATTTACCTGCTCTTTTCTATTTAAAAATCATTGCTACTTTTAATCATTAGCTTATCCGCTTATTATCCACGCCTTTCTAATCCCTAGTGAGTCATTAATTATGCCAAAGCAACGTAAAGCACTTTCTTTAATTTCGGGTGGTTTAGATTCCATGCTCGCCACTAAAGCGATGCTCGAACAGGGAATTCATGTAGAAGGGGTGAATTTTTTTACGGGGTTTTGTGTTGAAGGGCATACACAAGCGTTGCGAAAAAAGAAGAACAAAAAACCTAAGCGTAATAATTCATTATGGGTTGCGGAGCAGTTAGGGATAAAATTACATATTGTTGATATTGTGGATGAATATAAAGATGTGGTCATTAACCCCAAACATGGTTATGGAGCTAATTTAAACCCTTGTTTAGATTGTAAAATTTTCATGGTTAAAAAGGCGCATGAATGGATAAGAGAACATGATTTTGATTTTATTTTTACAGGTGAAGTGATTGGGCAACGTCCTAAATCACAACGCAAAGAAACCATGCCAATCATTTCAGAGCAATCGGGTGCAGATGATTTATTAGTGCGTCCTTTATGTGCAAAAAACCTCCCAGCAACAAAGCCAGAACGCGAAGGCTGGATTGATCGTAAACAATTATTTGATTTTTCAGGTCGCAGTCGTAAACCACAAATGGCATTAGCAAATCATTGGAAGATTGAAGAATATGCACAGCCAGCTGGAGGCTGTTGCTTCCTAACTGATCCAAACTATTCGGATAAATTAAAGGATTTATGGGCGCATCGTGGTGATAAATATTATGAGCTGGACGATATTATGCTGCTCAAAATTGGACGACATTTACGCCCTTCTGAACACTTCAAAATGATTGTCTCACGAGAAGAAGGTGAAACACGTTTTTTAGAAGGCTATCGCAAACAATTCACCTATATTAAAACCACCAGTCACTCAGGCCCCATAACTTTACTCGATGGTAGCGATATTTCTGCAGAAGATATTTACTTAGCCGCCAGTATTACAGCCCGTTATAGTCAAGGGCGTGATGAAAGTGAAGTCACTGTATTAGTGGGGCAATTAGGTGAAGAGCGAAGAGAAATGCAAGTTGTTCCCAAGAAGGGCAGTGAAATAAAAAAGAGTTGGTTACTATAGTTACAAGAAGAAAAAATATAAAACCCAAATCCTGCTTTGTGCTCAAAAGCACTAAAAGCAGAATCCAGATAATACGTGGAAAATTAACTTAAGGGGAAGAAGTAATTATCCACTTTCCTAGCAGTTGACGCTTTTCTCATTATTACTTACTGTAGAGAATAAATCGGCTACATCTTTGCTGTCGCGGATAATAAAAAAAATAATTTAAGCTATCTATAGGTGTTTAATAGATTATCATAGGGTAAGCAACAGCTCAATATAATCTACTAATATCATACAATATGAGCTATTATCGTTTACTATGAAGACAATGAA
>JALVEA010000144.1 GCA_027008665.1 Thiotrichaceae bacterium
AGAAGAAGACAGTAGCAATCCCAATCGCTTAAAAATATTGGCGCAATTACCCAATAACAAACACCCTGAGTCACTCGGAAAACCGGGTGAACAAATCTATGCTACTCGTTTTATAGGAGATAAAGCTTATCTTGTCACTTTTAGAACCACTGATCCTTTGTATATTGTGGATATGAGCGACCCTGCTGATCCTTTTATTGCGGGTGAATTAAAAGTCGATGGTTATTCAGATTACCTGCATCCCATTGGTGATAAATACCTACTTGGTATTGGTAAAGATGCTGTTCCTGCCATCAATGCAATGGGGGATAGTAGAGGCGCTTGGTATCAAGGTGTGAAACTTTCATTGATTGATATTAGCAATCCTCAAACACCGCGTGAAGTATGGCAGGAAATCATTGGCAAACGAGGCACAGAAACAACCGTTTCAAACACTCATCATGGCATCACCTTTTTAGCACAGGGGGATAATATTAAAATAGCCTTGCCAATTAGCTTGCATGATAAGGAAGTCGAAGGAGGTCCAATTGGAATAAATGAGCTTCCAACGGATGAGTTTCCAACAGATACAATAACAATCGATGCAGCACAAAGAGATAACGCTGAAGAAATTACTCCTAATCGTTATTATAAATGGCAGTATGATGCACTTTATCAATACAGCATCAATACGCAAACGGGTGTGTTAACGCCATTAGAGATTATAAAATCCCCTACAAGTAGAGAAGATAAATTTGCGATGACTATTCAATATGACCGCTCTGCTTTTATCGGTGGTCGCGCTTATTATTTGCACGGCGATAAAATTATCTCTGGAAATTAAGCTATTTAAAAATCGCTTCAATTTTCTGTTGTAAGCTCTCAAAAAAAGATGTTTCAAGAGCCGTTTGTTTTTTAAGCTGCTCTTGAACAACTTTTTCAACCTCTTTTCGTGGCTGTTTTGTATTCTGCTGGTAGACTTTTTCATCTAAACGATCTTCTGCACAGGCGAAGGCGTTTGTTTGTGTTGTTCCAAGTTTAATTTCCCCTTTTTCTATAATAATTGCCTGAATCTCTTCGGTGCAATAACTCGCTACTGGCATTTTTTTATTTTTTCTTTTTTCGGCGCTTAATTCAGTTTCTGTTCCCCCGATTAACAAGATATAGTCAATATTTTCCTCTGGGTAAGAATAACTTTGAATCTTTTCCTGTTTATTATCAGCAAAAAAATAGCAAGGCGATTGGCTTGCTAATGGAAACCAAGGGATTGCACCGTCTGTATAATCAATGGCAAGTTGGCAGTATTGTTTGTCATTATTTAATTTAAAATGAAAACGATCAATGCTCCCTTCAATCAGCAATGGCTTAACTGGCTTGGGTTCAGTAGCAAAGAGGTAAGCATTTTGTATAAAAAAACCAGTTCCAATAAAAAACAGCCATATTTTCAAAGCCCTTTTTTTCATTAGTAAACATCCCAAAACCAGAGTTCTTTATAGTCTGATTCAAAATAAGAAGCAAAACCACCGACTAAATATTCGCCATTCCAAACATCAATATGATCCGTTGTATCCCAACCATCACGAATAAAAAGAATGCCTGAGCGACCTAGAATATCCTCTTTAGAATACAGAATATGCCGTTGACCAAAGATTCCCGTTTGAGTTTTGACCCAATTAGCCAGCTCTTGTGCTGCTAAAACATGCCCTTTCACCTTGCCATGCTTATGATGAGCATAATTATTGTATTCAGTGGTACAACGACGTAAGACACTACGCTTGGTTGACAAACGAATATCCGATAATTCAAGCGCCTCTCCCATGCGAATTGCACATTGATTACGAAAACGCTCACCATCACAAACATTGGCGCGTCCCGCATGATTTTTCCATAATAATTGCATTAATGAAACACCAATATGACGCTTTAAAATGGTATTACCATCCATCGCTACCACTGTCTGCATCTCACCTTCATGACGTGAACGCTTATTAAAACGAATCACTATTGTTCCTGTCACGCGATCAAAGGGCTGAATAATTTTGATATTTTGCGTCCCTTCAAGACTGATTTCAATATTTTGATAATAACCACGTGGTGACGTTTCTACTCTAAATTCAATATCATCATAGAGGGTCACTTTATCTGTGTCGGTAGTGAAATCTATTAGCACAGGATTCTCAGGTGTTCCTCCATTACTGTTTGGGTTTGAGCTTGAGTTTGAGTTTGAGTTTGGATTCGAGTTTGGATTCGAGTTTGGATTCGAGCGACTACCAAGTAACTCAGCTAACCAACGAAAAAATGCAGAGAATGACATAGTTAATATCTCTATAGTTTGTGAGGTGAAATAAGATTATAAATAAACGACTATTTTTTGCCATGCTTTGTGACCCGCAATGCGTATCACTTTATCTTTCATACCATACCATGCTTGTAAACCACCTGAGTGTAGCATAAGCAGTTTGCTTCCTGCTTTAAATCGCCCTGTTTTTATTTGCTCTATAACACAACGACACATCTTGCTGGTATAGATAGGATCTAAAAGAACCTCAGTTTGTTCTAAAACATCAAGAATAAAATACAATAATGCAGCATCAAATTTAGCATAGCCACCAAAATCAGCGGGTTGTATTTTATAATTTTTATTCTGCGTGTATTTTCCTAGTAAACTATCAACCTTCTGATAGACACTATCATCTTTGACCACCAAATAACCTTGAATATTTTGATAAGACTTTGCACCGTTTACTAAACCTGAAAAGGTCATTCCTGTTCCACAAGCAACAGTTACAACATCAGGCATTGAATTCTTTTGTAGCAAACAATGATAATTAATCTGTTGCATTAACTCAGTACAACCCTGCAATGCAAGCTCGCTACTTCCTCCCTCGGGAATTATTAATGCATCAGGGTATTGCTGTTGTAATTGTTGTAAATAATCCGCATCATATCGGCGTTTATAACTTGCTCTATCAACAAACTCTAATTTCATACCCGCCTTTATTGCAGCACTGAGGGTTGGATTGGACACATATTCTTTTTCACCACGAATAATAGCCACACTTTGCAACCCTACTGATGCAGAATACAAAGCAAGTGCATGAATATGATTTGAAAACGCTCCTCCAAAACTTAATAACTGTGAATAATTATATTGTTTAGCGTATTCAATATTAGGCAGTAGTTTATAGAGTTTATTACCACTGGCTAATGGATGCACTTTATCCGCTCTGGCAATCCATAAAGAAATCGCTTGTTTATTCGCAATTGCCAAAGGGAAAGCTTCTATCGTTAAACTAAAATCGCTTAAATTCATTTATTCAAAACGATACATTGCCCCATCAGAGACTATTAATCCAATACCAATTAAAATAAAGAGCAAACCTCCAAGCAAGGATGATACAAATATTTGTTTTTGAGTAAAGCGTTGTTTATTTCTAAAAGGTGCTTCAATATAACGCCAACTTATATAGCCCATTAACACAGAAATCAGACTTAAGGCTAGCATAATAGGCACACTCGGTAGATCCATATAATAGGCGCGCGCAAAGACGAATAAAGGTTGATGCCATAAATAAGCACTATAAGAGACTAAACCAATCATAACAAAGAGCTTAAATGATAATAGTTTATTCACTAGCGTATGGTTATTAGCAAACAAAATAATCAACGCTGTCCCCACTGTCGGGGCAAGTGCGTATAAACTTGGAAAAGGTATCTCTTTATTCAAAAAAAAGATCGACATTAGGATCATTCCTAAACCCAATACACTAGCAATATGGCAGATAAGTCCCTTTGGTTGTGGCTTAGAAAAGAGATAAAGGGCAGTTAATGCGCCAATCATTAACTCCCATGCTCGTGTAGGGATTAAATAGAAGTTTGCTTCAGAAAAATAGCGCCAACCCCATTCTGTTAAACCTAAGCTGACTAATGCAATTAGCACAATCAATATCACTAGAATACGTTTATTTTTTCCTGCAAAAAGGGCTAGAAACAGAGGAAAAACAATATAAAACTGCTCTTCAACCGCCAAACTCCATGTATGCAATAAAGGAATCAACTCTGTATCGGCAGTAAAATAGTCTGTCCCTAACCAAAACAAAATATTTGAAACAAAAGTAACCACTGCAATAAGGCTCTTGCCAAACTCTTTTAGCTCGTATGGTAACAACCAAAACCATGCAAAAGGGAGGCAGACCAAAAGCACAGTAAATAAAGCAGGTAGGATACGCCGAGCGCGTCTTTCATAAAAATTAACAATGGAAAACGTCCCTTGTTGCTGTTCTTGCAATAAAATCGTTGTAATAAGATAACCACTGATAACAAAAAATATATCGACACCGATATATCCACCGCTGATCCATTTGAAACCTGCATGAAACAAAATCACAGGAACCACTGCTAATGCACGCAAACCATCAATTTCTTTTCTATAAATCATGACAATAAAGGGTAGTTCAAAAAATAATAATTACGAATACTTTTTTACAAAAAAGCGTTGAGGATTGAATACACATTCCTCAGTACCACTGATCTTAATAAATAACTTGTTAAGAAATAAAACAAAACATATAAAATCCATTCAATACTATACTTTCAAAATGTTATAGTTCAGCCACACAAAACAAGACTCATTAAAAACGAACGATTTAAGGAAGGAAGTTCAGTATGTATACGGCAATTCGGCTAGCTCTATTCAGCTTTATTTACAGTATTATTTTTATCGTCTCATTTTCAAGCATGGCAACTAGCGCAGAGACTCCCTCTGTGCGTAAGAGCCTCATTCGGTCATCTAATACCAATGCCAATGAAAAATACACTTTTCAATATTGCAATCCTTTAAGAAAAAAACCCTTTGATAAAAAAAGTAGCAAAAAAAAATTGCTGGTTATTGGCGATAGTCAAGCCTGTGACTTTCTTAACAGCATTAAGGAGAATGGATTTTTCAGTAATTATCAAATCCGTATGCGCTATATTCCTTATCAATGCCAGCCTGTTTTAAGCACTCACCCCTCCTATTTTATTGCACGTAAAGACCGCGCATTATGTGAAAATACAGAGAGAACTGATAACCTTGAACAAGCAAGAGCGCAAATAGAAGAAGCCGATTTGATTATTTTTTCAGCTAGATGGAAGATTAAAGCAGCACAAGCACTCTCCCATACCATCCGCCATTTAAAACTAAAACCTCAGCAAAAAGTTGTTGTTGTTGGTAGCAAATCCTTTGGAAAAATATCCATTAGACAATATTTGCGTATGTCTGATAGAAAACTATTAACAATAAAAAATGAAATAGATCAGGAAGTAAAAGAGGTTAATTCCATTTTACGCACACGCCTTAGTCCTAGAGCAGTTTTTATAGATCAATATAAATTAATTTGCGGCTCAGATAGTAGCTGTCCTATTTTTACAGGAAATCTTGATCTTATCTCCTATGATGGCTGGCATTTAACACAAGCAGGGGCGCGTTATGTTGGTAGTAAGGTGTTTCAAAATAGTCCGCTAAGCCGAATGTAAAAACTTAGAAACATTCTTCCGGGTGGAGACCCATCCTAGGCTGGGTCTCCTCTCGCTTGAAATCACAGCCTCCGCATTCTCTCACTCACGACATTATGCTTTCTAAAGCTTATGACCGCAGCAAACAAAAGAAACACATTACGCGCTCAGTTACAACAACGGCGCTACTCACTCTCAAAAAAGCAACAAAGAGACTATTCAAAAAAAATTTGCCAGCAAATCATCGCTAAATCGACCTGTTTCCAAAAAGCTCAACATATTGCTTTTTATACCCCTGTAAAAGGCGAGGCAAACCCGCTTCCCTTACAAAAAATGGCGGATAAATCCTTTTATTTACCTGTACTTTCATTAAAACAAGCATTCCATTTGATCTTTGTAAAAATTGATAAAAATACCCGATATAGGAATAATAAATACGCTATCCCTGAGCCTATTTATAATGCTGAAGATATTATTGCAGCAGAGAATTTAGATTTAATTATTATGCCGTTAGTGGCTATGGATAGACAGGGGAATAGATTAGGTATGGGAGGCGGTTATTATGATCGCAGTCTCGCCTTTAAAAAAGAAGCAAAGACAAACGCTCCGCAACTATTAGGCTTTGCTTATGATTTTCAGCTTGTGGATAAACTAACAGCTAAAGCATGGGATGTGCCTTTGGATTTCATGGCAACTAATAAAGAATTCATTTGTCTGTGAAAAATATTTAATATCTTTGCTAGACGGGTTTTATAAACCCGTCTACCCGTTTTAATCTCAAGTACTTTGAATCACAATATTTGGAAATTTAGTGCTGTAGTCTTTCTTTTGAGAAGCTAAACGTGATGCCATTGCTCGTGAAATATCTTTATACAATTCTGCAATTTTTCCATCAGGATCAGAGGCAACGGAAGGATGACCACTATCTGCTTGCTCACGAATACTCATATCTAATGGCAATGCACCGAGATAATCGACATCGGATTCATTCGCCATGCGCTTTCCTCCGCCTTCGCCGAAAATATGCTCTGAATGACCACATTCGCTACAAATATGAATACTCATATTCTCAATCACACCTAATACAGGTACTTCAACCTTTTGGAACATTTTTAATCCCTTACGTGCATCAAGCAAAGCAATATCTTGAGGTGTGGTAACGATAACCGCACCACTAACGGGGATTTTTTGAGATAGAGTAAGTTGCGTATCTCCAGTTCCAGGAGGTAAATCAACAATAAGATAATCTAGCTCGCCCCAGTTGGTATCATTAAGAAGTTGCTCCAATGCTTGCGTTACCATAGGGCCACGCCAAATCATAGGCGTATCTTCCTCTACCAAAAAACCAATCGACATTGCCTTTAAACCGTAATTTTCCATCGGTTCAAGTGTTCGGCCATCTTTAGATTCTGGGCTTTCACCCGCTAGACCTAACATACGTGGCTGACTAGGACCATAAATATCTGCATCTAAAACACCAACGCTTGCACCATCGGCAAGTAATGCTAAGGCGAGATTAATCGACGTGGTTGATTTACCAACACCTCCTTTTCCTGAAGCAACGGCAATAATATTTTTAATCCCTTTAATACGTTTCAAACTGGTTTGTACTTTGTGGGCAACAATGCGTTGTTCAACTATCACCTCTACTTCATTAATCGCATCATCTTCTTCTAATATTGTTTTCACTTTTGTTGCTAATTCATCACGATACGATCCCGCAGGATAGCCTAACTCAATACGAACAAAAACTTTTCCCTCTTTAATGTCAACGGACTTAATGCTATTCGCTGACACTAAATCTTGTTCTAAATATTTATCCTTAACTTCTCTTAATAAGGCATCAATGCTCTCGCGTGATAATTCTGACATATTTTATGTCTCCGTAAAATTTATTAAATATTTTAAGGACTAAGAATTCAATAATACATGAATCCGTCCTAAACACCGCTTGATAATAGGAGAGCGACTATTAACTAACAATAGCCCTAAATCAATATAACCTACTAATTAAGTCGGATATCCTTGTGTTCTTGATCAAAGATAGCATTATCTAAGGGCTAAGCCATGCATCCTCAAGGGCTATAAACAAAAAAGTTAAAATAACAAGTTAAAAATAGGTTATAATAAGGTATTACTGGCGGGCTTATTGATCAGGGACAAACAATGAATAAAAAAATTATAATTTCTATTCTTTCTTCAATATTAATACTTAACGCCTGTGGGGGCGGGGACAATAGTGATTCCGAAAAACAGGATTCCACTGCAAAAAACTATTACCAATTGCGTAACGCAAACAATAATGAAGCACTTGAAGCAAGCATTAAAAAATTGATGCTAGAAACCTATGGCAAAATTACCCCTATTATTATGTACGTTGACGCTGCTGCGTCCATTAAATCATCAGATGCTCCCAATTATTCCACAACCAATACGCAAGAAGATACCGTAGATGAGGCGGATCGTTTAAAAAATAACGGCTCTTATCTCTACGTTGCGTCATCAAGAAAGCCCTCTATTAAAATTTATTCCGTTGCCAATAGAGACCCTGAAGTAACGGATATAGTGCAGGTCAATACTAAAAATGATGCCCCCATTTCGGGGCTATATCTTACTGATAATAAACTGATTGCTCTTTCAGGAAATAATAATCAGCAGTATTTTTTTAGAGAATGGTTTAATCCACAATTTTGGAGTGATCGCTCTACTCGGCTTGATTTTTTTGAAACCGAAAATGGAAAACTTGCTAATAGCTATAATATCGAGCTTGATGGACAACTTATTAGTAGTCGTAGAATCGGCTCTACCCTCTATCTCGCCACACGTCATACACCCACACTCAATGGACTGATTTTATACCCAGAAAATGAACAACAAGTTGCCACCAATAGAGCCTTAATTGGAGCTGCAACACTGTCAGATTTTTTACCTGATTACAGTATCAATGGGATTAATAAAGGTGATATTTTGAGCGCATCCAATTGTTTCACCAATGAATACCCTGATAACTCAAACTCTCAAGTTAGTATTATTAATGTAGTTGCCATTGATATTAATAACAATAATGCAAAACCCACTGGAACTTGCTTTGTTGGTAATACCGAGGCACTTTATGTCTCTAGTAAATCACTTTATCTTGCCACCACTCAAACACATTACCAAAGTGGAAACAACCTCGTTATTTATCAATCAACAGTAAACACAGATATTCATAAATTTTCTTTAAAGCAAGGAGAGATTAGCTACAAAGGCTCGGCACAAATAGCAGGACATTTAGGCTGGAAACAAGAATTAAAATCCTTCCGTATGGGCGAATTTGGCAAAAATCAGGACGTATTAGGTGTAATTACCTACACAGGGGATCAAGAAAGCACCCTCACCTCTCCTGCAAGACTCTTTACCTTAAAAGAAGATGAAACGAAGGCTAATAGCCTAAAAATATTAGCGCAACTCCCGAATGAAAAGCATCCTGAAGCATTAGGTAAAGCAGGAGAACAAATCTATGCCACCCGTTTCTTAGGAGATAAAGCGTATTTAGTCACCTTTAGAACTACCGACCCACTCTATATCTTAGATATATCAGACCCTACTGATCCTTTTATTGCAGGTGAATTAAAAATAAATGGTTATTCCGACTATCTACATCCAGTTAGTGAAAATTTTGTATTAGGTATAGGAAAAGATGCAATACCTGCCAGTACAGAAACAGGTGATCCTAGAGGAGCTTGGTATCAAGGGGTAAAACTATCATTAATTGATGTTAGCGACCCCGCCAATCCCTATGAACGCAATCAACTTATTATTGGCAAACGAGGCAGTAACAGCGCCGTTTCCAATACTCACCACGCCCTTACCTCCTTATTACAAACTAATGGCGATATGCGTATTGCGCTACCCATTAGCGTACATGCTAATGAAACCTTCTCAGAAAATGAAACCGCCAGTACCTATCACCAATGGCAATACGATGCCTTATTCCGCTATGACATCAACACTGTAACAGGCGAATTATACCCACTTGAAAATATTAAAATAACAGAGAAACCTATCAATAATTATGCCACAGAATGGCAAAATGATCGTTCCGCCATTATTGGTGATAAAGTCTACTACTTACACGGTGATACACTTTATTCACGAGATTGGTAAAACTCAAGAGGAATCCTAGGCTTGGATTGGATTCCAATTTAGGCTCCTCCGTAATTTTCGTGGGAGAGCTTTCATTTAAAGCACTTATATACTTGAATATTAAGTAATATTCGCTGAAACAGATAATCCAACCTGAAAATCCCATAACAGAGATATTTACGGTTGCTTTTTACAATGATCGCATTGGTGGCGCGAGAGTTTAACGAGAATATAAACAGGACTGCCAAGAAGAGAAAGATGACGCAATCGCAACGGATGATCGTAACCATTAAGGCTTCCTTATTCCCCCGTCGCAACGATAACAATAACGCAGAATATCGAAAAATAAAACAGGATAGACACAACCGTTTATCTAGTTTTTTATCAGAAACGCCAATACTGCCCACTAATAATTTTTATAAAAATTAGCAACTTATAAAGTATCAAGTAATAAAAAATGATTAATTATTATACATATCAAGCTAGTATAATTATTTGCTCCATGATAATCTGATGTTATTCAATCCATCCATGGCTTGGCATGGGGATTTGTGGCTGATTTTATCAAAAAAAATCTAAATACAATGAAAAAGAGATAAATAACTCTTTTTATCAGCAGTCTGGGGATTAAAAAATGCAAAATAATAAATTAACTGCATGCATTGGGGTGCTTGCTGTTTTTTCCTTACAATTATCAGGCAATGCTCTTATGGCAAGGTCTTTAGATGCGATTCGTGTTGGTGGGGATGTTTTTCTTTATGGGGATAATATAGAAGTAGGCATTGCCGCAAATGGTGCTTTTGGTACTGGTCAATTATCCGATAGAGGAATCAAGAAGGGAAAGAAACTTGGTTATATTTCTGATCCATCAAAGAAGAAATTTGCTAATGGCTATCATGGAGATTTTTTTCTTCCAGGGATTCAAGAAGAAGGTTGGGCTATTAATCTTAATAAGAAAAACTATAATAACCGTCCCCAACACACTGAAATAAAGGGTGATTTTATAAGTAAAGAGGTCTTAAGCTCTACTGCAATGGCTGTTTGGCAAGGTGAAATTAATGGGTTGGAAATCACCCAAACTTTTCGTATTTATAAGGCAGGTCTTGCTATTATTATTGATATTAGTTTGCAAAATACAACATCAAGTTTAATGGAAGATGTTTATTATATGCGTACTGTTGATCCTGATAATAATGCAGAGCAAAATAATCCAATACTAGATTCTAGTTATATAACGACTAATACCATCATACGACAAGGAAGTGTTAATGGTGGTGCAGCTGTTGTTGCTACACAAGGCGTTATTTTTGGAGCCTACAACAAAGTAACAAGAGAAAAGCCTTCTACTCTCGGTCTTTGCGGACATGGGGCTAATTCACGTGTTGCCCATGGAGGTCCAGACTCTGAGGATGCTGATTATTATAGGCAACCCGAGAAGGTTTACAATAGTGCACAAATGGCTGGTTATAGTAAAACAGAAGATGCACCAATTGCCATTGCTTTTAAATTTGATAAAATATTTCCAGGAGAAACCGTTAAGTTTAGAGCAGGCTATCAATTAGCTGATATAACACCCCCTAAGATTGATATTGACGAGAATAATAGCTCTGAAGGACTTGGGAATACGTTTTTACAAGTTTATAAGTTAGGCGATGTCGCAACAAAAATTACCGATGTCGATACATCCATTACGGGCTTGGATGAGGATGCTTTGGTCGGGGCGAGTATAAAAATAAGCAATGCACATGAGGGTGATCAAATTGCAATAACAGGACTTCTTCCTGATGGTATTAGCACTGATACAAAAGAGAAAAATAGTGATAGTGAAATCTATCTAACAGGGTCTGCGACTAAAAGTGCTTATATAAAAGCTCTACAACAAATAACCTTTATTAATCATAATACAACGGCCAATACCGAAACCCGCCATATATCAATCATGGTGCTAGATAGTAACTACACCGCAAGTACTGCGGCGGAGTCTATTTTAGAGATTGTAGCTCCTGTTACTCTTAATAATGATGCGGTTACTGATGATAATATCATTAATGCCAATGAGGAAAATAATGTTCTTTTATCAGGAACGGCGGCTCCTAATCTTCCTATTAAAATTATTTTTACGGATAAAAACGGGAAGAAAGTAGGTAAAACCGTCACGAGTGACGAAAATGGAATCTGGACATTAGCAAATAATACGCTTGATATAAGCGCACTTGCTGATGGTGAAATAAACGTAAAGATCAGTAGTACCGATGCTAATGGCAATCAATCTTTTTATGAAAAAGAGACGCAAAAAGATAGCACCGTATTGCTAGAAATCATAACACCTAAAGAAGGGGAAATAGCGAGTAGTACTAGTCCTGTTATTACAGGAGAAAGTGATCCTAATGCAACTATTACGCTTTTATTAGATGGAAATATTTATATCACCACCGCTAATGATTCGGGGCAGTGGAGTTATACTTTACCCGAACAGGCACTCGGTGCGAGTATAACGCTTTCCATTGACGCTAATGATGCTGCTAATAATACAACCAGCAAAGAGATAACGTTGACAATCCCCTCTATTCCGCTTGAAATAACAGAGGTCGAATTATCAACAACGCCCATTTTTACAGGAACCAGTACACCCAAGACTGAAATTACAGTGACCATACCAACAGCAGACGGAGGCTCTGAAAGTTGCACTACAACAACAGATACAACGGGCAACTGGTCTTGTCAATTAGCAACACTTCCATCAGGTGGCCCTTATACTGCTAGCATCAAAACAGAAGATGATCAGGGACATTCCACCACTAAAACCTATGAGGTTACTATTCCAGAGCTTCCTCTTGTAATAGAGAATCGTACCGATGATAGCAATATTTCAGATTCATCGCCAATAGTGTCGGGTAGTAGTAATCCAGACAGTACGATTACCGTTACCGCCATCCCAACAGGAGAAAAATGTATCGCTATTGCCGATGCCTCGGG
>JALVEA010000145.1 GCA_027008665.1 Thiotrichaceae bacterium
CAAATAACGATCTACCGCTAACTCACGCTTAAATAAGGCGGCGGTTGAGACATTAAGACGCACTTTTTTCTGCTTTTCGGGGGTTAAGCGCACCATGCCATTGCGATGTAAACCAACCCGAATCACCAATTCCTCTTTTCCTGTTAGCTTAAAAATTTCCTTAAAGGGATCAAAGCCAAAGACTACCCCTTTAAATATCACGCCTTGAGGCACTTCTTGGGTGCTGAAAAAGTCTTTAAAATTCCCCTTGCCGGTGAGATTTTGTAGTTTTTCTTTATAGCCACCGTCTTCGGTTAAATTAAGACGGCGTATTATTGGCGGTAATAAGCTTGGATTGCTGCTACTAAAAACAGAGGTGCGCCAAGGCATAGCACGCCAATCACGCAAATAGTCTTTGCCAGGTAAAGCAACCCGTGCGCGCATTATCCCTAAGGTGGATGCTAAGGCAAAGGCGATAGCTCGATCACTGATTAATTCGGGTAGTGTTGCTGTCCCTCCTTGTACCATTAGAGAATGGTAAGCAAAGGGGGTGAGCGTTTCAGCTCGAATCCCTACGCTAATCGCTTTCATTAGTTAAACCACTGGTCAAATAATTCACCAATTTTAGGAGCCGCTTGTTTGTATTGTTGCTCTAAATCACTCCCCACTTGATTAAAATCATTAATTAATTGCTGTTGCCATTGTTCAATCGTCTCACCTTCAATCACAAGCTCATGGACGGGCGATAAAATACTATGCAACGCGCTTCTACTCGCCTTTAATGAGTTTAAATCCCGTTCTTTTTTACTCAGTTCTGTGAGTAATTCATAGGGAGAGCTGAGGGCTTGTTCAAATTTTCCCGCATATAAACCAACGATATGGGTACGAATATTTGCCCCTGTTACTGAAGTCTGTCCGCCGTAACTTCCTGCCATGCCAACACTTAATAGCAAATGCTTTAAACCTATTTCAGGCAATACTTTTCCGCGTGTTGATAGCACTTGTAACATTAATGTATTGGGCTTAATAAAATGGCGCGTAAAGAGATTGGAGCTGTTCTTTTTTTCTTCGGCATCAAATAATGTGCCATCTTCCATTGCTGAGATATGGAAAGAGTCATCCACACATTGATGTTTAGGTAATAGACTTAATCCATCGGAATAATTCACTGCCGCCCGCACGGGTAAAACAGAATTATTTTTAGGTTTCATGGCAGAATCACCAAATACCAAGGTATTCAGATCAAAGGCATCCGATGGATTTTGCCCTTTGGCAATCACGGTTTTATTTTGTGGTAAGCGCCCTCCTACACCTAAAGCACGTAAAATTTGCAAGCCTCTGCCACGTTCTGGATATTTGAATTTATTAGGGACTGCGCGTATATACACATCATTTAGTTTATTGATTTCTATATCCGTAATTTCTTCTTCTGAATTACGAAATACCACAGGAGCAATGGCTTCACGGATTAAGACAATGCTCACTGCACCTAAATTTTTTAATTGAGGGTGAATATAACTGTTTTTTTTATCACCACTGCTTTCAGTAAGTAGGTTTTCAATATTTGCTAAATAAGGGGTTAAGGTTTTCATATTATTATCCTGTATTAATTTATTTTTTTCGTTTTCTAGTTACGAGGCTCTAGCCTCGTAATTCATATTGACGGCTCCAGCCGTCTAAAATAAGGTTTTCTCACTTCTATGCCCAGCGCAGAAACTAGGTGTTTTTCATAGACGGCTAGAGCCGTCAGTTTTGGTTACGAGGCTGGAGCCTCGTAACCAGATGAAGTCTCTGAAGGCTCGTCATTAGATGAGAGACTCTTTTTTTCTTTACCTGCTTGTAAAAATGCCATGCGATAGATACTGCTGAGTAAACGCTTTGTGGTTTGGCTGGGGGGACGCTGTTTTAAGACAGCAAACCAAACCGATTCCACAAAAAAGGTGGCAAAGCTGATGCATTCATCCTGTAAAGAAAAACCATCGCGATATTTGCTGGCGCACATTTTATCTTTACGCACTAGGTTGATTTCTAACTCATTTGCAATGCCATAAATCAAGCTGGTTTTATCATTTTGGTTGACTGCCCTTAACTTAGTGGCGACTTCTAAGCTAATGCTAAAAACAAGTGTTTCTTCATTAGTGGAAGCTAATTTTCTGGGGGTGCGTTGTAGTCTTGTGGCAGCTTTTCCTAAGCGCACTAATGCACCATCTTCTGAGTTCATATTGTTTTCCTTCATTAAATTTAGATAATCACTGAATAATTGATTACGCAGTGCCTGTGTTCCTGCATCCCTATCCCGCAAATGGCAATAGGCCAAACAGATAGCGCGTAAACGGGTGATAGGATTGGCGTAGTATTTAAAAATATCGTGACCTAAGCCATTTTGATTGATTAATTCGTCCGCTATTTTTAGTTGCTTAATGGCTTCGGGTATTTGCTCCAGCCGAAATTGATTAAAGCCAAGTAATTGTTTTAAGACAGGGGGCATGGCATCGTAATAAAAAAAGGCTTTTTGATAGGTGGGTAAGCCTCGAAAAATATGGATCGGTCGTCCAATGCGTAGGCAGGCGGATAAAAGCAGCCGCAGGGTATTGATTTGCTCGACTAGTTTAATTGGCATGGTTTCAAAACGTGCCATACGATAACGGCGGTTATACGCTTCTAACCCCCGATAAGTTACCTTGCCTTTAGTTGGTTTTTTTCGTGCTAAATCATAAATAGACAATGCTTGTAAAGTAGCTTCATTATTTAAAATCAAGGCACTAAATAAACCAGTCGTAATAGGAGATGAAATAAGGCTGGGAACTCCTGTCTTTTTACCGCCTTGTATTTCAAAAGCATTCTGACGTAATTTATATTCAGCAATTGAGATATTGCTAATATGCACACTGCCTTTAGGTGAGGCAATCACCGTTTCTGCACGCCCTTCACGCCCTGCAAAAGCAGAGACTTTTACACCATGTAATTTCATTTTATCGGCAATTAGGGTGGTCGTTGGTGCATCGGTAAAAATACAATGCCCTGTTCCCTTGGCTGATTTTATTCCAGCACGATATTCATGATTCATCAATTGCTGAAAGTGTTGTTCCACATCGGTGATAATATCACTACCCTTGTTTTCAATAAAATCACGTAATCCTGCTTGTTCTTCTGTACCTTCTAACCATATCTTTAATAACCCCTCCTCTCCCCAAATTGCCTCTTCCAAAATTTGTGAGGATTGTGCTAAAGCAGTTGCCCAAAGTGCTAATAAGGTAAAACGCGATTGACGGGCTTTTTCTTCAATTTCAGCAATCCATTGGGGTACTGCTTGGTCTGATAAAGAGGTGACTAAAGATGAAAGTGCTTCTTCTCTTTGAGCATAAGTTAGCACTTGTTTTTTATTAGGCATTTTAAGGTTTAATAACAAAGCTAGACTAGCGGCTTGGTGTAAATACTTGCTCACTTGTTTTGATTGCTTTAATGCCTCAGTATCAGGATAGGGGCTAACCATTTGCCCTGTTCCTTTTGACCATTGTGGCTTTAAACCAACTTCACCTAATAGTTCATCCATAAAAGGCGTAATCGTTGCAACTAAAAAACGCTTTATTAGAAATATTCTGCTTAAATCTCTTGGTTC
>JALVEA010000146.1 GCA_027008665.1 Thiotrichaceae bacterium
TTGTATTTTCCCAGTTGGCGTTGCATCATTCTGTATTATTTTATGCCACAAACGAGCTTGCCAATCATTATCTGCAAAATTTCCCGCTTCCCACTGTGTAATCCATTCAGGACGGTAGAATAAATATTGATCCAATACGGGTGCTAAGGCATCCGCTAAATCCCAAGCAGCGGCTTCATTGACAAGATAATGATCTAGCTCAGGATAATCGGTAGCATCACAAAGAAATAAAGCAAATAATCGCCAACGCAATACATGAGGTTGGCTAGGGTCATCTTCAGGAATATCATCAATCACTTTACGCAGTAATGACCACATATAATTGGCAGGAGAAAAATACTGATAATTAGCACTAATCCCCAATTGCTGTGCCATTTGCAACGATAACCAATGCCCCATAGAAGGGTTTTGTATCACAATCTGTTCGCTTGCAAACACATTGTTTAAAGGTTGAGAAACTAGCTCAGCAAACTGCTGACTGAGGTTTTCGAGGTGATTACTAGAATGAAGAATTAACATCGCAATATCATAACGAATTCCCATTAGCTGTCTACTCTTAAATATGTCAAACTTAGCGACTTTTAAAATAATATAGGGAGTTACCTCTTATGAGCCTGACAAAAAACCAAGTAGCATCTGTTGCTTACACTCTAAAAAATTCAGAAGGGCAAGTCATTGATGTAGCAAGCAAAGAGTCTCCGATGAGCTTTATACACGGTGTCGGCGGCATGATTCCAGGATTTGAAAAAGAATTAGAAGGTAAAAATATCGGCGACTCCTTCTCATTGGTGGTCGAACCTGCAGATGCTTATGGCGAGCGTAATGATGCCTTAACCCAAGATGTTTCACGCGAAATGTTCGCAGGCGTTCCTGACGAACAATTAGTTGCAGGGGCACAGTTTCAAGCCCAAACAGATGCAGGCGTAGAAATTATTACCATCGCGGCGGTGAATGGTGATCAAATAAAAATTGATGCCAATCATCCACTTGCAGGAGAAACCCTACATTTTGAAGTTGAAATGCTGGATATTCGTGACGCAACAGAAGAAGAACTTGCACACGGTCATGTTCATGCAACCGGCAGTTGTGGATCAAATCAAGCAGAGAAAAATGAATCAAGCGGTTGCTGTGGTGGTTCTTGTGGTGGAGAAGGACAGTAATTCCTTATGAAATTTGTTGATGAAGCGGTCATTAATGTAAAGGCTGGCGATGGTGGAAATGGTTGTATTAGTTTTCGCCGTGAAAAATATGTTGAGTTTGGCGGGCCCGATGGCGGCGATGGTGGCGACGGTGGCAGTGTCTTTTTGCAAGCGGATAAAAGTCTTACCACGCTATCTGATTTCCGCCATCGTCGTTTTTACGAAGCAGAACGTGGTGAAAACGGTGCCAGCCGTAATATGACGGGAAAAAAAGGCGAGGATATCGTCGTTCCTGTCCCCATTGGTACGCTTATTTATGATGAAAGCACCAATGAAATTATCGGTGATTTAACCCAAGATGGACAGCAAGTAAAAGTCGCACAAGGCGGCTTTCATGGCTTAGGCAATCTACGCTATAAAAGCTCAGTTAATCGCGCCCCGCGTCAATCTAAACCTGGCTCCGAAGGAGATTCGCGTACCTTACGCTTAGAAATGAAGGTATTAGCAGACGTAGGCTTACTCGGTCTACCTAATGCCGGCAAGTCGAGCCTGATTACTAATTTATCCTCCGCCAAGCCTAGAGTCGCAGATTATCCTTTTACCACTTTATACCCTAATCTTGGCGTGGTACGCATTAATGTTAATCAAAGTTTTGTCATTGCAGATATACCCGGTTTAATTGAAGGCGCGGCAGAAGGGGCAGGTTTAGGGATTCAATTTCTAAAACACTTATCACGCACCAGTCTCTTATTGCATTTAGTCGATATAGCGCCTATGGATCAAGCCGACCCTGTTGAATCCATTCGTACTCTTGAAAAAGAACTTGAAAAATACAGCGACGAACTAAAAGAGCGTGAGCGTTGGTTAGTTATTAATAAAATTGATCTATTGCCAGAGGATGAAATGCAAATAATCACCGATGATATAATCACCCGCCTAAAATGGACAAAACCCGTTTTTCAAATCTCCGCCGCCACAGGCATGGGAACACAAAAACTCGCCAATAAAATTATGCAATATTTAGAGGATGCCGCTTTTAGAGCCTCGTAGCGAAATATAAGCCTTGCTGAAAACGACGAGACTTTTCAGGATAAAAAGCCTTCTTTTAAAATTCGAGGAGAAGACTTGCTTCCTCTGCTAGCCGGACGGGTTTTGCAAACCCCTCCACACGTTTGGCTTAAACGCAATAAAGCCTCACAGTTTCCTGCAAGGCTTTTTAAAACATTCCGATGGGGTAATATACTGGGGTTGTGAAAAGTTCCAATAATTCACTCAAATTATCCAAAGATTTAGGGTAAACTTTTGTTCCGTTTTTTTAAGCTATTATCTTAAACCAAACAATGAATTATAAAAGTCTCTTAGGCAAGCTGGTTGTATTTTTCAAAAAAAGCAGAGATAACTGGAAGAACAAATATAAAGCATAGCAACAACAAGTAAAATCTCTCAAGAATAAACTGATATTACCAAAAGAAAAAAGCACTAAAACAAGCAGAACAGATTGAAGAGTTAAAAAAAGAAAACCTTGCACTAAAAAAACACTCACAATGAGAGGCAAGTCAATAAACAAACAACAAAGTTAGCTCCCTTTCAGACTTCAATTGCACGGCAACACTACTCTGTTGGAACAATATTGCTATCTTTGCAACTTGTATTAATGGTTTCCAATCACTTTAGAACAGCGGCTCGAACATTGGAGTTTATACAAAACAATTTACTGCATACTATTGATGTGCAAGTCAGTTGGTACAGTATCCGATCTTGGATAATGCAGAGAAATTTTGTCGAAAAGAATGGCTTTATAAAGCAAGCTTTAGAAAGTACACCTGTTAAATACGTCACCCAATGGAAACAAGAGTTTTTAGGGCAAACATTACAAGGCAAACGAGTAAAACTTTTGGAACAAAACCTGACAGAATAATATATGGCTAAAAAGCAACCTTTTCACCACCCCAGGTCAAGGCTTATTTTTTGAGCTTGGAGTTTTGGTACGGGGAATAAATTCCCCGTTCTGCGTTCCCAAATAAATTTGAACGAGATATAATTTTCCTTAAAAGTTTATGAGCATATGTACGCCAATACTAGCGACATATCCCAAGGCAATAACAGGTGTCCATTTAAGGTGGCTAAAGAAGGTGTACTTTCCTCTTGCTTGTCCCATTAGCGCAACACCAGCGGCTGAGCCGATGGATAATAAGCTCCCCCCCACCCCTGCGGTCAAGGTGACTAATAACCATTGTGCGGTATTCATATCAGGTTGCATGGTTAAGACAGCAAACATGACGGGAATATTATCAACAATGGCTGAAAGTACGCCAACGGTGATATTAGCCGTGGTTGCACCCCATTGGGTATACATAATCTCGGAGGCTAGACCAAGGTAACCTAAAAAGCCAAGACCACCCACAGAGAGTACGACACCGTAGAAAAAGAACAGGGTATCCCATTCTGCTTTTGCAACGGGAGTGAAAACATCAAAGCTCCCCACCTTTGAGGGTAAGAGATTAGTTGCAGGATCATTGTCGGTCATTTTCAGGTAGTAACCCAGCATTTGTAAGTAACCTAAGCCTGTTAGCATCCCAATAACAGGAGGTAAACCAAGGAAGTTATGGAAGCTGACGGCGGTTGCAATGGTCAATAAAAACAAAACGATGATCAGTACGGCTCCACGACGCATCGTAACTTGCTCAGTATCTGCTTTAGGATTTTCGTTTGGAATGGCGAAATGCATAATGGCAGCAGGAACAACGAAATTAACCAATGCAGGAATAAATAGAGCGAAGAAGCCCCAGAATTCAACCACACCTTTTTGCCATACCATTAGTGTAGTGATATCGCCAAAAGGACTAAATGCACCGCCCGCATTTGCACCAACAACAATATTGATACAAGAAAGCGCAACAAACTTTTTATTATCACCGCCCACGGCCATTACCACCGCGCACATTAATAAAGCTGTGGTTAGGTTGTCTGCAATAGGGGAGATAAAGAAGGCAAGAAAGCCTGTTAGCCAGAACAATTGACGAAAACTAAAGCCTTTTTTAATTAACCAAGCACGTAAGGCATCAAAAACTTTGCGTTCTTCCATTGCGTTAATGTAGGTCATGGCAACGAGTAGGAATAGCATTAATTCAGCATATTCCAAAAAGTTATGGCGAACCGCTTTTTCAGCAAGTTCGGACATGCCATGGCTCATATACACCATACCAATCATTGCCCAAATAATGCCAGCGGCAAGAATGACGGGTTTAGATTTACGTAGATGAGTGTATTCCTCTGCCATAACAAGTAGATAAGCAAAAAGGAAGATACCGATTGCAACAAAACCAATGGTACTGTTGGTAAGGTCTAAGCGTTGATGTTCTTCGGCTAATGCCAGCTCAGGCAGCACTAAAGTAACCAAGCCTAGCAAAGCGCCTATTATGGTTACCCATTTTTTATTTAATAATGGCTTCATTTTATATTATCCTTAAACAAAGTAGATTCAATATGCCACCAAGTAAAAAGACCACATTCCAGTCGATTGCCTCTACGGTTTGAGTGGTTACAAAAACCAAAATACTGACCGATGAGGGTCATAATACCCGCTCCTGCCATCGCAAACTTAGTACGATGAAAGCCATGTACCCCTTCGGTAAAAATACCGAAAAAAGTAATGACTAAGATAACAGCAGAAACGGCCACGGGCGTATTCCATGTCAATGTTTCTGTTAATGCTTGTATTTGCACTTTAAAAACTCCCTGATATTGAAAAAATATTTTTCACATGATTTTAGTGGTTTATATATAGGATACTTTTCCCATAAATTCACCTGTATATAGAAATACTTATGAAAAAAACATCGAAGTTGAAAATAAAGGATTAGAAGGGGGAAAAAATGGGATAGAAGGAGATAATATTATATGGATTTGATTAATTTTTCTAAGGTAGCCAATGAAACGCCTGTCATTTTTGTAATTAAGGTTTGATCTAAACCTTTTTTTAGCATCTTTTCAGCAATGGCTAATTGCGTTTTTTCTTTGCCTTTCTGTATACCTTGAGCATATTTTTTTTGCTGTGCTTCTTCCCAATTATATTCTTCTTTCATTCGCGCTAATTCTTGCGGTGAAATAGCACTACGCTCAATCAAGTTAAAAATATCATGGATATACTGATTATCATAACAACTCTCATCGACTTCCTCGTCTAAACTATCGTCAATTGCCTCTAACCATTGTCGATAAGGTTGTGGCGTATCTTCACTGACGTATTTAGGACAGAGGTATAGAATTTTATGCTTAATTTCCCCAAGTGGCTCACCTGCGCGATCTTTTGGATCAAAGTCTATGGTTGCCATATCAATCTTATGCCGATCACCTGAGGTTAATACGACAATGGTAAAGACGGTTAAGTCAGGACTGTAATTTTTTGCATTGGCGACTTGTTCTAACAAGGCAACACAATGGTAATGTAAGAAACGGTCATAATGATCCGCAGAACGGACATGCTGAATATCAACAATAATGCGATTGGTTTTGTCTTCAGCAAATAGGTCATAACGGCTATCGACCTTGCCCACAACAGGATCAAACGATTTTTCGGTTTCGACATGATCAATATTTAAGGTGATACCGAGAAAGTCTTGAGCAAAAGCGGTAAAAATAGCAGGTTGTGAAAAGGCTTTTTTAAAGATAACACCATAGCGTAATGAGGCAACTTTTTTCATAATCAATTATAAGGATTCAATATATTGATGTGCTTTTGCAAGGTCAATGCTGCCTTCGTAGATGGAGCGGCCTAAAATGATACCAGTGATGCCTGTATCTTCTACTTTGCACAGTTCGATAATATCATCCATATTAGTGACACCGCCTGAGGCAATCACGGGAATGGAGATGCTTTTAGCTAATTCAACCGTTGCTTCAATATTGACCCCTGTCATCATGCCATCGCGTGCTATATCGGTATAGACAATGGCGACAACCCCTGCTTGTTCAAATTTTTGCGCTAAATCAATGGCAGAAACGCTGGAGACTTCCGCCCAGCCATCGGTGGCAACCATGCCATTTTTAGCATCAATACCGACAATAATATGGTTGGGAAATTGTTTGCATAAATCTATCACAAATTCAGGGTCTTGAACGGCTTTGGTGCCAATAATACAGTAAGTGACTCCTGCCTCTAAATAAGCTTGCACGGTTTCGGCATCACGAATGCCGCCGCCAATTTGTATTGGTAGATGAGGAAATTTCTTGGCAATGGCTTGTACGCTATCGTTATTGACAGGTTTGCCGTCAAATGCACCGTTTAAATCCACTAAATGCAAACGCTTTGCACCTGCTTCAACCCAGCGTGTTGCGGTGTCAACAGGACTATCAGAGAATACCGTGCTCTCTTCCATGCGTCCTTGACGTAAACGCACACATTGTCCATCTTTTAAATCAATTGCGGGGAGTAATAACATTTAGCTGTTTCCATTCCATTTTGTGAAATTTTTAAGTAATTGTAGGCCATTATCGGCACTTTTTTCAGGATGTGCTTGAATCGCAAAAACATTATCTTTGGCAATTGCAGAGGCGTAGTTAATTCCATAATTTGTCATACCCGCTTGAAGCGATTGATCTTCAGGTGCAACAAAATAGCTATGCACAAAATAAAAACGTGAATTATCTGGAATGCCTTTCCATAGGGGATGCTCTGCTTGTATCTGAGAAATACGATTCCAACCCATTTGAGGTATTTTTAAACGTTCGCCAGCGCTATCTTTAGTGGGGATTCTACCTGCAAAGGAATGGGTATGACCTTTATAGAGACCGATACAATCAATGCCATCATGCTCTTCACTGCGCTCTAGTAAGACCTGCATTCCCATGCAGATACCTAAAAAAGGTTTACTGTTAGCGGCTTCTCGAACAACATCAACTAAATTTGATTTTTTTAATTCTTGCATACAGTCACGCGCCGCTCCTTGACCGGGGAAAACGACACGATCAGCAGCAAGAATTTCATCAGCAGAGGCGCTAAGAATCACTTTGCTTCCCTCTGGAGCAACATGTTCTAGTGCTTTGGTAACGGAATGTAAGTTACCCATATTGTAATTAATAATCGCAATGGTAGACATAATATTTAACTATTTAAAGTCCCTTTAGTGGAAGGAATAGCACTGCCCATGCGCTGATCGATGCAAATGGCCATGCGTAATGCACGTCCGAATGCTTTAAAAATGGTTTCAGCAATATGATGAGCATTGCGTCCTCGGATATTATCTAAATGCAGTGTCACCTGAGCGCTATTGACAAAACCTTGAAAAAATTCATGGAATAAATCGGTATCAAAAGTACCAATATGACTGCGTTTATAATCAACCTCATGCACTAATCCTGCACGACCTGAAAAGTCAATCACCACCCGCGACAATGCTTCATCTAAGGGGACATAGGCATGGCCATAACGTGTAATGCCTTTTTTATCACCAATGGCACGGTTAAAAGCTTTACCAAGCACAATACCAATATCTTCAACGGTATGATGTGCATCAATGTCTAAATCACCCGTGGCTTCCAGCTCAATATCGATTAAACCATGACGTGCGATCTGTGCCAGCATATGATCTAGAAAAGGAATCTCCGTTCTAAACCGTGCTTTTCCTGCACCATCAAGGTTAATGGTAATATTGATTTGAGTTTCAAGGGTATCGCGTTGTACTGTTGCTGTGCGTTCATTCATAAGACTTTATTGGCATTGTAGGGAGAGAAGGGAATCATAGCATTAAGGTAATCGACAAAAAACAAAGTTTTATTTAACCCGCATTCCTGCTAATGCGCCTTTATCGGGATTGAGTATAAATAAATCCTCTCCTCCTGGTCCTGCGGCTAAAACCATGCCTTCTGAAATACCAAAGCGCATTTTGCGTGGTGCAAGATTAGCGACCATAACGGTCATTTTTCCTTCCAGTTCAGAAGGGCGATAGGCGGATTTAATGCCAGCGAAGACATTACGAGTTTCACCGCCTAAATCTAGGGTTAATTGTAGGAGTTTATCAGCCCCTTTTACCTGCTCGGCTTTAATGATTTTGACCACACGAAGGTCTATTTTTGCAAAATCATCGTATTCAATGGTGTCGCTGATAGGGTCATCTTTTAAGGGACTTTTTGTTGTTGTCGTTGATGCTTGAGTAGCTTGAGCGGCTTGCATTACGCCTAATACTTGCTTATTTTCTTCTAACATGGCATCAATTTTATCTTTTTCGATACGGTTCATTAGGGGCTTAAATCGATTAATGCTGGTATTGAGTAATGGGGTTGCAACGCTATTCCAATTTAATTCCCCTGCATTTAAAAATTGTTCGGATTTTTCTGCCAGTTCAGGTAGTACGGGTTTAAGGTAGGTGATTAGAGCGCGGAACATATTAACACCTTGAGTACATATTCCCTGTACCTGATCTTTAGTGTCATCCTCTTTAATCAGTACCCACGGTTGATTTTCATGGATATATTGGTTTGCTAGATCAGCTAATGCCATGATTTCACGCATGGCTTTACTGTAACGACGTGTTTCATAGGCATCGGCAAGGGTGTCGCTGATATCAATAAATTGTTGATACAATGTAGCATCAGGCAGTTCTTTTGCGAGTTGACCATTAAATTTTTTGCTAATAAAACCAGCCGTTCGAGAAGCAATATTAATCACTTTGCCAATAAGGTCACTATTAATACGCAGTTGAAAATCTTCTAAATTAAGATCAATATCGTCCACAGTATTACTGAGTTTAGCCGCATAATAATAGCGCAGTGGCTCAGGTGGGAGATGATTTAAAAAGACGCGAGCTTGAATAAAAGTACCGCGTGATTTTGACATTTTCAAACCATTGACTTTTAAAAAACCATGGCAATGCACCGCAGTCGGTAGGCGATAATTTGCTGATTTAAGTACAGCAGGCCAGAATAAAGTATGAAAATAGGCAATATCTTTGCCAATAAAATGATGCACTTCGGCTTTTGAATCTACTTTCCAAAATGCATCAAAATCAATATCATTTTTAGTACAGTAATTTTTAAAGGATGCTAGATAACCAATCGGTGCATCTAACCATACATAAAAATATTTATCCTCTGTATCAGGGATTTTAAATCCCCAATAGGGCGCATCGCGTGAGATATCCCAATCATTGAGTCCATCTTGTAGCCATTCTTTCATTTTATTGGCAATTTCAGGCTGGATGGAGTTACTCTTTATCCATTGTTTCAAAAAATCATCAAAATTATTGAGTTTAAAGAAGTAATGCTCACTGTCTTTTTCAATCGGTGTTGTGCCTGTAATAACGGAATAAGGATTAATCACCTCAGTGGTTGCATAGGTTGCACCACAGTTCTCGCAGTTATCACCGTATTGATCTACTGCATGACACTTAGGGCATTCACCCTTAATGAAGCGATCAGGTAAAAACATCTTTGCTTTCGCATCATAGGATTGCTTAATGACTTTTTGGGCAATATGTCCGCCTTTTTTAGCGGCAAGATAGATAGCTTCTGATAGCTTGCGGTTCTCATCTGAATGGGTCGAATGGTAATTATCAAAAGCAATATTGAAATCAGCGAAATCCGCTTGATGTTCTATATTGGATTTATCAATGAGTTCTTGTGGCTCAATGCCTTCTTGTTGAGCTCGTAACATAATCGGTGTGCCATGTGCATCGTCTGCACAAACGTAGTAGCAGGTATTACCACGTAGACGTTGAAATCTAGCCCATATATCAGTTTGAATATACTCCACCATATGTCCTAAATGAATCGGGCCATTGGCATAAGGGAGGGCGCTTGTGACTAATATTTTACGTTTACTCATATGTTATTTTTAGTGCTGATTTATATGGTTAAATAGAGATTAGCTAAAATAGCAGTTTGCTAAGCAAGTTCCAAGTTGATTAGTAGTGATTTAGATTGAAAAAAGCAAGCTTATAAATATTACTTCTATAGCTAATAAATTTCTCTGTATTGACGTTCTGTTATATGATAAATGGATAATATTCAATAAGAGTGTGTAATATATACTCACCATGTTACAAATATGGGTAAATGAAAGCCAAAGGAAAAGTGGATGAAATATAAAGTTATAATTGCCGGTCCTGTTGGTGCAGGTAAAACAACTGCAATAAATTCTCTAACGGATAAAAATTCACTGATGACGGATGTGGCGGTTAGTGATGAGGTGACGAGTAAAAGGAAATCAAATACTACCGTTGCAATGGATTTTGGGGTGGTGAAAATTAATGATGATCTGGCGTATGTTTATGGTACGCCAGGTCAGCAACGTTTTAATTTTATGTGGGAAATTCTTTCTGAAGGGGCAGATGGATTAATTTTATTACTTGATAATACACGTAATTATCCCTATCGTGACTTAAAGTATTTTGCTGAAAGTTTCTCAGCTTTGATTGCCTCTCAATCACTTATCATTGGTGTTACGCGTTCAGATGAGTCTGACGAAACACCGATAGAGGCTTATCGACAATGGTTGGGTGAGCTAAAATTAGATGCTGATGTTAAGTTCATTGATGGACGTAAAAAAGAAGATGTAGAACAGCTTGTTTTTGCTTTAATAGAAAAAATAGCAAATACCCGCCAGAAAAAGGCGGAAAAAATAATTGTTTCAGAAGCAGTCCCAGAGAGTAGCGAGGCGCTGGATAAAAAGCTTTTGCCAAACACTGATATTGCTGATTCAAAAATGGTAATAAAACCTTCTATTGAGGGTGCTAACTGCGAACAACGAAAGTTAGTGCTTGATAGTAAGAAGGCCCAAAAGAGTCAGCACCTTGCGTCTACTGAAAAGGATGCGGGTGAAAGTAGTGATAAAGCAACATTGTCCTATGCTACGACTGATTCATTTAATTTGGATGAAAATACACTTTTACAAGTGGCAACTTTGAAAGATGTAGAAGGTGTAACATTGACTAATTCTTATGGAGAGCTATTAGAGTCAACGATCAAGGATGATGATATTAATGAGTTTATCGCTTTTTTATCAGGTATAGCGCCAGCTTTAGAAGATGCAAGTGGTATGGGGACAATCAATAGAATCATGTTGAGAGGCCCCCAAGATGATAATTTGACAATTTTTGTAGAGAAAGAGCGCTCCTTAGGTGTGAGTTCAAACAGGACAGTTTCTGTGCCTGCGCTTAGTCAAAAAATTGAGGATATGTTGCAATGGGTTTAGTAGTTAAAAGACTAATGCTCGAACATTATAGGATTGATTACTTGCTTTGGATAGATCATAAAGCGCTCATCCATATTATTGCATTTTTTATCAAGGGAATAAGCATTCCTTCTAAAGTAGTACGTCTAGTGACTGATCGCCTTCTGACTTCTTGTACTTATAAAAACTATGATACTGGAGTACACATTTTATGAGACATATATTGAAAAGTATCTCCATATTACGAGGTGTACATCATGTGTGTATTTATCAGCAAGGAAAAGAGCCTGTTTCAAATTTTCCTGATCATCTGAATCAGTCTATGGCTTTATCCTATGAGTTAATTGATCAAATATTTTCCGCCATAAAAGCAATTAATAAGTCACACGATGAAATTTATTTTTCTATTGACGATAAATTCCTTGTTGCTTATTTAATGAATAAAGATTGCATTGCTTTATTACTAACAGATAAAAAAATTAATTTTCCATTGCTTAATATGGGTATAAAATCAGCTAAAATGAAAATACAACGCCTATTTAAAGAAGAGCAACAGAAAAAAATAGCAGCAGTTGTTCCTCCAAAACAGGCAGTACAAAGCCCAATGGTCGATAAGGAGCTTCAAGTATTACTTAATCAACTCTTGAATGTGTTAAAACAGTATTTGGGACCTGCTACTATTTTTATTTTTGAAACAGATGTTAAAAAATGGGAAAAAACCTATGTACAAAGGCGAGATAATCTACCGTACTTAATTGATATGCTTAAGAGAAATTTAGACCCTGATACAGAGCAACAACAGTTTATTCACCAAGCACACGCTATTATTAGCAGGGTTTAAAGGCTCTTTATCGTAATTTTTTTAAAAGATAATGCAAAAATAAATTGCGTAGTTGTAAAAATAGGTCTACAAAGTAAAATGGTCATTGAAATTAATAATACGGGTATTAGGGGAAATTTATGAATATAAAATCACCATCATTCTTGAAGCTTGTTGTTTTACTGACTTTAAACAGCCTATTTTTACTTCCTGTCGTTGTATCTGCAAAAAATAAAATTGGCATTACAGAGGAGATCAATAGTCTTAATATTAAATATGCTGGAAAGAGCGTTACCATCGAAAGGATTCAAGACCCTAAGCATAAATTAACTAATAGTTTTGCTAAAACCTCCCGTGTTTGTCCTCCATTTTGTGTGCAACCGATGGAG
>JALVEA010000147.1 GCA_027008665.1 Thiotrichaceae bacterium
AGATAGAACGCCACCAGTGTTGCACCATTGAAAAACCTAAATCAACGGCTTCCCATGATGAACGCAGACGAATATTTGCGGTTATTTGATCAAGTTGCATTGCGTACCTGCCGCCCTAAAAATACGAAATAAGCAATGACTAGTGACCATAAAAGTGCGGCTACGCTGTATTTGATCATCACGGGCATTATGGTTGATGACCAAAATGCTTCAATAAAGGCGGCAATAATAAACATTGTTGCCGCACCGTATATTATCTGCACTGCGATTTTACTATTATCAATTAAGGCTCTAATACGTGATTTACGCCCAGGTCTAATTAATGCTGTAGCGAGTTTTAGACCTGCTGCACCTGAGAGCACAATCGCGGTTAGCTCAAAAGATCCATGTCCTAGCACAAAGCCCCAAAAGGTATCAATAAATTCAAGATGGGTTAAATGCCCTGCAACTGCACCAATAATTAAGCCATTAAAAATTAGAAAAAATAAAGTCCCTATACCAAAGAGCATTCCACCTGCAAAGTTTTGAAAGCCAATGCCTGTATTATGTTTTATATAAAAACCAAACATATACAAGTCTGAATCGGATTCTCGTTCTCGCCCGATTTTATGTACAAAAGAATCAGGGTCGTACATAACTTCCATGCTTCGCACTTGATCACCGTCCATAACACTATAGACGAGATCAGGTTGAAATTGTATTGCAATAAGCATTGCAAAAAAAGGCACATAAAATAATGCCCCAGCAAGAAAAACCAAGCGCCATTCTGTGCGTATTAAAGAGGGAAAGCCGACTGCAAAAAAATATTTTATATGATGCCAAAAATGGGTATGCACACCGTAAAGATGTTGATGCCCACGGGTGACTAAATGATTTAAACGCCTAAGTAAGATAGGACTGTACATACGTGAATTTGCTAATGAATAGTGATGGCAAATCTGACGGTAAGCATTGGGTAAATCAATGGCTTTAGGTGCTTTAATGGGCTTATTTTTACTACGCTTTTTACTTGAGGATAACTCTTGATAATTTATCCATGCTTCAAAATCTTCCCATTGTTGCTGATATTTATGGATAAATTGTGATTGTTTAATGGCGCTCATTGTTTCCCCGCTATCCAGTCTCCAAGGCGTTTTAAATAGGCTGCTTTTTCCCCTTCTTTAGCATCCTTCACCAATAAGCCACTTAAACTGGCTAACTCTTCAGCCCTAGCCGCTGATAAACTTTGTTGACGTTGCTGAAATTGCAAAATAGTTTGCTGTTCTTCAATTTGTAAACGCATAGGAGGAGCAATCGGGCTATTATCTGTTTTAGTATCGATTAAATTCTCCTTTAAAGGTTTCTCTTTATATAAAACAACGGTACTTGCAACTAAATCGCCGAGGCGTTGAAAACGTTTATTCATCAGCATACTCGTCAAGCCAAAACCATAAAGAAGTGGTAAAAAATCAACAAAACGCAATAAATTACGAATCATGGAAGCAGAAGGTGTCACAGGGCAACCATTATCTTGTACCACATGAAGATTTAATGATTTTTTACCAGGCGTTTGACCTTTTTTAAATAGCTCAAAATAAACAGGATAAAACCATTCCACTAGAAAAGTGATAATAAACGCAAGACCCATGCCACTAGCGCCTAAAAAGGCCAAGGCAATAAAAGTAATGGTATAAATAACAAAACGAATCAATACATCAATGAACCATGCAAGCATCCGTGGCATTGGACCGGCTGGGGAAAGCGTAAGATGAATCCCCTCAGGTGTATTAACGCTATAAATTGTGTCTAGGCTTTTTATTTTCACCATTGTTAAGAGTTCACTGTGTTTTTTATAGTTAGTCACAAAGTATACAAGATGCGCCTTGCAATTAATAATTAATCAAATAACACAACAACCTCTTTAATTATGGTAGTTTTCTCAATAATTGTTGCATTTGCTCAAATTTTTGCAGTTTTGCTTCATAGATTTTATATGTCTTTTGAACTTTTCCTTGGAATTTAGGAGGAGCACGTAATATTTCAATATCTAAACTAAGCTTAGCTTCTCGTGCCATATCTTGTAAATGCACCACTTCCCGTTTCAGTGATTTTTGGGTTGTCATACTATTTTCAACGGGGTCAGGTAAAAAGGTTTTCAGTTGTCTACAAATTTTACAATCACAAGGAAGTTTTTGTTTAAATGACCAGTCCTTTGGTTTTACGGGAGCGCTTGGGTAATTGTCTTGAATTGCTTTACGGCTAAGCTGAATAAATTTTAAGACAATATTGTGATGATAATGGCATCCATCTAAATCTTTAAGCACCTTGAGAATGGCTGTTGCAAAGACTTCAGAATCATCAAAAATAGTTGCTGTCTCAATCTGTTGATAAAGTTCAGAAGCAAGGTTTTTTAAATCTAAAATAGCTAGAATTTTTAAGGTATAGATAAAACCATTGATATGAGTAACACTTAGTTTCAGCGCAATTTTCCACACTGATTCCAGCCATCGTTTGATCGTTTCTTTGCTTTCTTCTGTAGGAATGCGAGAGAGCAAGAGTTCATTCATCCATTTAAGTTCTGCTCCTTGTGATTTTTCCGATAGCATGAGTTTTTGCATATCCTGTTCAAACTCATCCCATCCAAAATGATCAGCAAAACACATAAAAATTTCAGTATCAGGATAAGAAATACGAAATAGACTCTGTTGAATTTTCTTATCAAGATAGCTTTTTACCAACTTAATATCATTAATTTTAATGAGTTCTTTGGATAAGTCATCCTTATCATAGCCCTGCTTTTTAATAATATATTTTGCTAGAGCAACTGCTTTTTCTCGATGATCACTGTTAGCTAAATCATTGTTAGTGACAAATTGCTTAAAAAAATGGCTTGCATAAGAGAATCCCATTTTTTCTATTAACTCAAACTCTTTATCCTTTGGCCATAAAATAATACCGCCACGTTGATACCAAAGTTCTTTAGTTGCTCCTGCATTGCCTGTTGCTTCTGAAATTGAAACATCACGACCTGGACCATCATGTAGTGGAATCGTCGCAATAATAGGGTCATCATCTTCATTCAGATAAATTTTATTAATCTCTGAAAGGTTACCGTTATGATCTAAAAAATTATGCGCATAAGTATATTCATCCTCCACATCACACTCGTCAAAATCACTTTCATCAAGATCATCATCATAACCATAACGATGATAACCATAGATGTCCCCATAACTACTACGATAGTAAGTGACTAAACAAAGATAAGCTTGATAATTATTTTTTCTAGCAACCTCTAGCAGAGCGAAGGCTTTGGGATAATCGCCATTTTTTAGATTATCCAAAGACAGGTTTTTTTCAGTGTAATGATGCTCTAGCAAATAAGTTACAACTGGACTTTCATCTGCCTTAGGTTGCCATGTTTGCAATAGTTTATTCAGGCTACTCATAATATTTAATTGATCAGAAAACTGTGGCTGTGTACTACGCCCTGTTAGTGCAAGATTATAAATCAGACAAATACGATAACCTGAGCTAATAGGTTTCACTTCATGATAGCAATCAGCATAAAAAGCAACAAAATTAGGTGAAAACTCATCACGATCTGCAAAGGAATAATGCTCAGACTGCCCTGCATGGGAGACAATCAGCTCTCCACCTGTATGTTCAGAAGGTAAATTAATCACCAATGTAGCAAACATATTCGGCATTTTTTCAGTATCACGATGTGCTTTAAAAAAACCACCTTTTTCATAGACCAATAATTTATATGGTTCAAATTCGATTGTGCTATCACTCAATCCTAGTTGATAGCCTATTTGTTGCACGGAATCATGCAATGCTTCATTCCATGCAGGGTTTGTTACCTCAAAATATTGCGTATCTAACTGCCAACAATTACGCACTTGCGTATTAGTAACTGTTTCCTCACCGCGTCCAAACGGGGCTTGCTCGCAATGTGTAATAATATCTTTTGCCTGTGTTTCTAAAAAAGGCAAGGCGATAGTACCAATATTGTTTATTTTTAATCCTAATGGAAGTGAGCTAAGTTTACCGCTAACAGAAAAGGTTCCCGCATTTTCAATATTTTCCATTAAATCATTAAGTTCATTTATATTATTCATTGTATTTTTATCATTTGAGGTAGTAAAAGGAAATAGCAGAAGACAAGGGAGTATAGTTTATAAATACTATTTCTGAAGTAATTCTTTGCTAATAGCTAGGGTGATAAATAGACGATTATTGTTAATTTTTAGCCTCTTTAAAAAGGAGTAAAATCAGATATTACGACAATTAATTGGAGTTAGATTATTAAAGCTAAATTATGTTATTCTAGTCTTTAAATTATACCATCAACTGTCGAGGACTTATTTCGTTCATGATCGAATTTAAAGAAGTTAGCAAACGCTATCCGACAGGACAGATTGCGCTATACAATGTGAATTTGACAATACAGCGTGGCGAAATGGCATTTATTACAGGGCATTCAGGGGCAGGAAAAAGTACCTTACTTAAACTAATTGCCTTATTAGAGCGTCCTAATAAGGGGAAAATTATTGTTAATGGTGTTGATTTGCAACAGTTGAAACGTTCTAAAATTCCTGCTTATCGACGTGGTATTGGGGTGATTTTTCAAGATCATCACTTACTTTCTGATCGAACGGTATTTGATAATATAGCATTACCTTTAATGATTTCTGGCATGCCGCCTGTTGATATCAAGCGGCGCATTCATGCCGCACTTGGTAAGGAAAAAGAACTACCGTTGATGTTATCAGCGGGTGAAAAGCAACGCGTTGGTATTGCCCGTGCCGTGGTGAATAAGCCCAGCATTATCCTTGCTGATGAACCAACGGGTAATTTAGACCCTGTTTTAGCACATGATATTATGTGTACTTTTAGGCAGTTTAATGAACTAGGCTCTACCGTATTGATCGCTAGTCATGATCAGCTTCTGATTGAAACAATGAAAAAACGCATTATTGTGTTACAAAAAGTACAAGGTTCCTAATATCGATGGCATCCTCAACTTCCCCACAAAATACACAAACAACAGCCCCTGTTTTTAGTCGTGTTGGTCAGCATAAAACGGCGTTTAAATACAGTCTGAAACATCTTTGGCAAACACCCTTATCAACATGGATTACCTTGGCAGCAATTGCAATTGCGCTTTCATTGCCAGCAGGTTTGCATTTATTGCTACTAAATCTAAAAACCTTGACCGATGATAATCGTGAGATTCCCACTATCTCTTTGTTTATGAAGCAAGATATTACGGTGCAACAAGCGAATGATCGTGCCGAATTACTCTCTGAACTCAATGAAATTGATCATGTATTGGTGGTTACTCGTGAGGATGCTTTAGAGAAATTCAAGCAATTAACAGGTTTTGCAGAGACGCTAGAAACCTTGAATGAAAACCCATTGCCGCATGTATTAGTGATTACGCCGAAAATGCGTTCGTTAAATGATCCTGAACTTGATTTAGCACAACTAGCACGGAATTTGGAACTCTATTCTGATGTTGATGTGGTACAAATGGATATAGAATGGGTACAACGATTACTGGCTATTTTGCATATTGCAGATCGCTCGGTGTTAGTGATCTCCGTATTATTAGCGTTAACGGTATTATTAGTAGTTGGTAATACGATTCGATTGAATATAGAAAATCGTAAAGAAGAAATCGAAGTGACTCAATTGATCGGTGCAACTAATGCTTATATCCGTCGTCCTTTTCTTTATGGAGGACTCTGGTATGGCTTATTTGGTGGTATATTGAGTCTCGTTATTGTGCATTTTTCTTTGCTGTTTCTGGTCTCTCCTGTGAATGATTTGGCACATCTTTATGGTAGCCATTTCACTATTAACGGTTTAGATGTTGATGCAACCCTGTTTATTCTGGTTGCAAGCAGTTTGTTGGGTTTATTAGGGGCGCAACTAGCGGTTGGCAAGCATTTAAGGCAAATTGCGATATAATTATTTTTATAAGATTAGTAAAGTTCTTTTAACAATGCCCATCCAACAACTTCCCTCCCATCTAATCAATCAAATCGCCGCAGGTGAGGTGGTGGAACGCCCTGCCTCAGTGGTTAAAGAATTATTAGAAAATGCGTTGGATGCGGGTGCAACCCGTATTGATATAGAGATAGAACAAGGGGGTAGTAAACGGATTCGTATTCGTGATAATGGCTGTGGTATCCCTAAAGAAGAGCTTTTTCTGGCTTTAAGTCGCCATGCAACCAGTAAAATTGCTTCACTGAGTGATTTGGAGCATATTCGCTCATTGGGTTTTCGAGGGGAAGCGCTTCCTAGTATTGCCTCAGTCTCACGGCTTAGTCTTTGCTCCCGTAGCAAAGATAGCGAATACAGTTGGAAGCTATCAGGCAATGGTGGAGATCAATTCGAGCATCCTGAGCCAAGTTCGCATCCGCAAGGTACAACCGTTGATGTGCGTGATTTATTTTTTAATGTCCCTGCGCGGCGTAAATTTTTAAAAACAGAAAAAACAGAATTTCGTCATTTAGAGGATGTAGTAAAAAAAATTGCCCTAAGTCGTTTTCAGATTGCTATTAGCTTAAAACATGGCATAAAGACGGTACTTCATTTGCAAGCGGCGAATGATCATATTTCCTCAGAACGACGTGTAGCAGAAATATTTGGTCCTGCTTTTATGGAGCAGTGTTTGCACGTTGAATATGAAGCGGCAGGTCTGAAGCTATGGGGTTGGGTAGGATTGCCTACTTTTTCGAGATCACAGGCTGATTTGCAATATTTTTATGTTAATGGACGTATTATTCGTGATCGTATTGTCACTCATGCGGTACGTCAAGCCTATCAAGATGTACTTTATCATGGTCGCCATCCTGCCTATTTATTATTTTTAGAACTAGATGCAAATAAGGTTGATGTCAATGCCCACCCAACTAAACATGAAGTGCGCTTTCGTGAAGCGCGATTAGTGCATGATTTTCTCTATCGCACCTTACACAAAGCACTGGCGGATATTCGTCCTAATAATGCAATAGAACAAGATATATCCCCTACAGCTTCAATAGAAGTGAATCCTTTATTACAAAATAGCACCTCAAATGTTTATCCGTTTCAAAACGCCCAAACTAATCTAAATATTCCTGTTAAAGAATCAGGTGAAAATTATTCACAATGGCATCCTGTTGTGAATCAAGAAAGCAATCCCTTTTTTCCTAGTAGCCCTGTTTTTAATCAAGAATATAATCCCAACTCATTGCTTGTACAAACTGCAACAGATTACAAAGATACGGGTGAAATACCACCATTAGGTTTTGCATTAGCACAATTACACCGTATTTTTATACTCGCAGAAAATGCGGAAGGGTTAATTGTGGTTGATATGCATGCCGCACATGAGCGTATTACTTATGAGCATCTTAAACGAAGCATGGCAGAAGATACGATTCGTTCCCAGCCTTTGCTTGTCCCAAGCTCTGTGGCCGTTAGCAAAAAAGAAGCGAGCTGTGCAATTGAATATGCGGATGTATTTAATCAACTTGGTTTTTCTATTGATCGTCTCGCACCAGAAAAATTAGTGATACGCGCCGTTCCCTCACTTTTAAAAAGCGCGGATACAGCGAGCTTATTAAGAGATGTGCTGTCTGATTTAATTCAACACGGTAGCAGTGAGCGCATTCAAGAAGCTATCAATGAAATTTTATCCACAATGGCATGTCATAGCTCAGTTCGAGCCAATCATAAACTCAGTATTCCTGAAATGAATGCGCTATTGCGTGATATGGAACGAACCGAACGCAGTGGGCAATGCAATCATGGACGACCCACATGGACACAACTGAACCTTAAGCAACTAGATAAACTCTTTATGCGTGGACAATGATAACGATAATTTTTTTAGAAGAATAATTTAAGAGAGAGACCCCAATATTATGCGTATTTTACACACCATGTTACGCGTTGTCGATTTGCAACGCTCGATTGATTTTTACACTCAAACACTCGGTATGACCTTATTGCGTCAAAAAGATTACCCTGAAGGAAAGTTTACACTGGCTTTTCTTGGTTATGGTGATGAGAAAAATAATACAGTGATAGAGCTTACTCATAACTGGGAGACCGATGCCTATGAGCTAGGGACTGCCTTTGGGCATATCGCACTTGAGGTCGATGATGTTTACGAGGCAACCGATAAAATTAAACAAGCCGGTGGGAAAATTTTACGTGAGGCAGGCGCTATGAATGCAGGTACAACCATTATTTCTTTTATTGAAGACCCCGATGGCTATCAAATTGAGTTAATTGGGGTGAAGTCTTAAAAAATTTGGCTACCAGCCCAGTTACCAGCCCCAAGGCATAACTTTATGCATAATTATGCCAATATGTGTATGAAATAATTTTGATACTAACTGAGAAACAATATGCCTTCCCTTGATTTAAAAAATACTCTGCCTCCTGCCATTTTTATTATGGGGCCGACTGCGTCAGGAAAGACGGATCTTGCGGTGCGCTTAACGGATCATTTTCCGATTGAAATTATCAGTGTTGATTCTGCATTGATTTATAAAGGGATGGATATTGGTACTGCTAAACCTGATAAAGTAACACTAGAAAAAGCGCCGCATCGATTAATTGATTTTCTTGATCCTTCACAGGCTTATTCTGCGGCTGATTTTCGCCGTGATGCATTAGCTGAAATGCAACAAATTAGCAACAATGGCAATATTCCTGTTTTAGTTGGTGGTACGATGCTGTATTACCGTGCCTTAGAGAATGATTTAGCAAAACTGCCTTCTGCTAATATTGAGGTTAGAAAAAAGCTTGATCAACAAGCAATGGAACACGGATGGCATGCAATGCATAAAAAATTAGAAAGTATTGACCCTGAATCTGCTGCACGTATTCATCCAAATGATTCACAACGGATACAACGTGCACTTGAGGTTTATGAAATAATGGGGAAAAATTTAACCTCCCTACATAAAAAAGCAAAACATAATACACTCCCTTATGAACTACTAAAAATAGCTTTGATCCCAGAAAATCGTGAATGGCTTAAAAAGCGCGTTGCATTGCGCTTTGATCAAATGATTGAAAAAGGATTTATGGTAGAAATGCAACATTTATTCGATAGAAAGGATTTAAATTCCGACCTTCCGTCTATGCGTTGTGTGGGTTATAGGCAAGCTTGGAGTCATCTAAATGGAAATATTGACTTCAATGAGATGAAAAACCGTGCTATTGTCGCCACACGTCAATTGGCAAAACGTCAATTGACATGGTTGCGTTCTGAAAAGAAGGTTTCACGTTATGATGCACAACATTATAACCTTTTGTCGATTATCGGGGAAATTAGGCTCTTTTTAGGATCATAGCGCGGTATAACCGACGAAATGGGCTTCCTAAGGTTTGATTAAACCTGATAAGATTATTTTGTCTACAAGGACGGCGACTAAGCATCGCAACAAACAAAGCAGTAAAATTGATTTACTTATTATTTACCCCCCCCCGCAGGATTAAGTAATGAATCTGCTAGTGATTGCAATTGTTTACAATAATATTTTAATAACCACAACCTAAAAAATCTGGAGAAAAACAATGTCATCTAAAGGGCACATGCTACAAGAACCCTTCTTAAACGCTTTGAGAAAAGAACGGATTCCTGTTGCTATCTATCTTGTTAACGGTATCAAATTACAAGGCACGGTTGAATCATTTGATCAATTTGTTGTTTTATTGGGAAATACAGTCAGCCAACTCGTTTATAAACATGCTATTTCTACCATTGTTCCCGTTCGTCCGATTAAATTATCCTACGAAGACGACGCATAAGAGATAAAACACTCTGAAACAGGGATAATTCAAAAGGCTCTATAAATGAAAATTTTATGGAGCTTTTTTATATTTCTTTCAGGTATTTAAATCTGAGTTTAAAAACAAGCTATTATTAGGAATAATTGATTGGAACTATTTGATTTATCCAGTAAGCAAGAAGAACGTATTGAACGTGCTATCTTAGTTCAGCTTAAACTAGGTAGTAATAAAAACATACAAGACGCTGATGAATTTGTGGAACTTGTACATTCAGCGGGCGCAAAAAGCTGTGCTTTAGTCCAAGGTACGCGTAATAGACCTAGTGCTCGATTTTTTACAGGCAAAGGCAAAGCTGAAGAAATTAAACAAGCGGTTATTGCTTACGATGCAGATGTGGTTATTTTTAATCATGCTCTTTCCCCAGCCCAAGAACGTAATCTAGAGCAATTATTAGAATGCCGTGTGATGGATCGCACAAGCCTTATTCTTGATATTTTTGCTCAGCGTGCTCGTTCGCATGAAGGAAAATTACAGGTTGAACTAGCACAACTTAAACATATATCAACTCGACTTATTCGTGGCTGGACTCACCTCGAACGTCAAAAAGGCGGCATTGGAATGCGTGGTCCTGGGGAAACCCAGCTAGAAACTGATCGACGCTTGCTCAATATCCGCATTAAGCAAATTAAAAAACGTCTTGAAAAAGTGGGCAATCAACGCGAACAAGGGCGACAACTACGCAAAAAAACAGAAATACCAACAGTGTCACTAGTCGGTTATACCAATGCAGGTAAATCCACCTTATTTAACGCCATCACCAGCGATAATATTTATGCCGCAGATCAACTCTTTGCAACGCTCGATCCCACCTTACGACGGGTAGAATTAAGCAATCAGCAAAGCATGATTTTGGTAGATACGGTGGGTTTTATCCGTGATTTACCGCATGATTTAGTGGTTGCCTTTCGTGCCACTTTACAAGAAACAGCAGAAGCGGATCTAATATTGCATATTATTGACAGTCATGACGAACAGCGTGATATATATCGTCAAGAGGTCAATACTGTGATTGAAATGCTCGGCGCAAAGAATGTACCTCAGATAGAAGTAATGAATAAAATTGACCTCTCTGATTATACCGTACGTATTGACCCTGCACATTCAGGCAAACCAGCACGTGCTTGGTTATCAGCTCATACAGGTGATGGAATCAAGCCTCTACTGGATTTTTTAGGAGAAACCTTCGCAAAAAATATTTTTTCAGGACAGCTCACTCTCTCGCCTCAGCAAAGTCGTCTACGCGCTCGACTCTATGAAGATAAAGCCATTTTAAGCGAATCTATTTCTTCAGTAGGTGAGTATTTATTAGAGGTTAAAATCCATCAACGACGTTTACAACAATTACTTCAGGAAGAAAATATCACCTTGGAACAAATTACTGATCTTTAAGAATGCTCTAATTATTGTTCTAGCACCTTCTTTGTGTGAGAATGTCCACAATATAAACGACTAAGGAATAGGGTATGACTTTAAAATGGACGAATGCATTACTATTTAGCACCGTAATTGCGCTTATTAGTGCTTGTGACAATGGTACTGATGAAGATTATCAGGAAATGAATAAACACCGAACATCATCCTCCTCAAGCACTAGCGATACGGCTATTGTTTTAGACGTTGATAAAGTAGGTCCTATCAATGCTGATACACCGTTTAATATTCATCGATTTACTGTAGATTTTGACGGTTTCAATGTATCACAACAAACCTCCTTTCAAGAAGGAGAAGCTTATCCCGTTATTCGCATTGCTAAAGGCGCTAAAACCTTAATGACGGTTAATCCTAACGCTGATCAAACAGGTATCTATTCTGTTTTAATTGAAGATAACCTAGTTAAAAATAAACTTGGTCATCGTTTAGGCTCTCTTTTTAGCGAGATTTACAGTAATGAAAAAGCTGAAAAATGTTTAGCTGGACAAGAAGAGCTTTCTGGAAAAACTATCTGCTACGCCCCTAAAACACATAATATTCTTTATATTTTTGTCGGACGATGGAACGGTCCTGATGGTAAAGTGCCACCTGAAAAAGTCTTATCAACTTGGGCGCTAGATGCCATTATTTGGAAACCGATAAAATAATTTCATAGACGCTTCTTAGAGTTAAAAATAAGCTACCATTAATGCAATATCTCACTCTATTGATTTTTTTTAAAGAACTCTAAAAAGATCAATAACGGTGAGATTTTTTGCGTTCATTCCCAGTTAAAGAACTAAAATTAAATTTATTTCTTAATTAACAGTCAAAAATCCTATTTTGTATAACAGCGATTTGCTACAAGTGAAATTAAAATTCCCCATAAAATAATAGATATTGAATAAATTCAGATAATGAAAAACATAGTCTTTCTTTCTCTTGTTAGCGCATTATTACTTACTCCGTTAACAGCGATAGCGGAGGAGTGCTCTTTACCATCAGAACTGCTCTCTGCTCTTAAAACGTTTGATAATAAAATCAATGAAAATAATATTAGGTTCGAGTGTAAACTTAAAAAAGAGGTTACCAAAAAGGAAAATAGTACTGATGATGAAATTATAACGATTTATAAAAGTACACCGTTAAAATCGAAGTTTATTTCTGGATCAACAAGTACAAATTTTAAATTGCATTATTCGGTCGGTAGCAACGATAATATTCCTTTCGTTACATTTTTGTTAATTAGACAAAAC
>JALVEA010000148.1 GCA_027008665.1 Thiotrichaceae bacterium
TGCTAAACGGGATTATCAATATCAATAAAAGTATGTGCTAAACCGTGTTTGGCCGCTAGATGATCTCCTAAGGCTTTGACACCATATCGTTCTGTGGCATGGTGTCCTGCTGCAATATAATGAATCCCTGACTCTTTGGCTAAATGCACGGTGTTCTCAGATATTTCGCCACTGATAAACGCATCAACTTTTAGCTCGATGGCCTTATGTATCCAGCTTTGTGCGCCACCACTACACCATGCAATGCGACGAATGGCATGATCACCTCCACTGATTAATAATGGTTTACGATGCAATTCTTTTTCGATCTTTTCACCAAAGCTTTCAAGGCTCATATATTCGCGTAAACGACCATAATTACCAATGCCTTGTGAGTCCATTACCCCTTCTGTTGTAAAACCAAATAATTCGGCTAATTGTGCGTTATTGCCCAGAATTGGATGTGCATCAAGTGGTAAATGATAGGCGAGCAGACTCATATTGTGGTACATCAATTTTTGCAAACGATGCTTTTTTACCCCAACAATGCAAGGATTTTCTTTATCCCAAAACCAACCGTGATGCACTAATATCACGTCGGCTTGTTCTTCAATAGCAGCTTCAATTAAATCCATTGTCGCTGTTACTCCGCTGACTAAACGGTGTATTTCTGCTTTGCCTTCGACTTGCAATCCATTTGGTGCATAATCTTTAAACTTATTAATGGAGAGTAATTCATTGCTGTAGGCGACTAATCTATTTAATGATGACATGCGGTAACTCTGTTAGTGATTAATTAGTACGATACTCCGCAGAGCGCGCATGAGCAATCAGCCCTTCACCGTATGCTAGTATTGAGGCTGTTTTTCCAAGTTCTGATGCACCCTTAGCGGAACAAGCAATTAAGGAGGAGCGCTTTTGAAAATCATAAACCCCTAAAGGTGACGAGAAACGCGCAGTCCGTGAGGTAGGCAAGACATGATTTGGGCCGGCACAGTAATCTCCTAAGGCTTCGGCGGTATAACGCCCCATAAAAATAGCCCCAGCATGGCGAATCTCTTTTGCGACTTCTTCTGCATTCTCTACTGATAACTCCAAATGCTCAGGTGCAATATAATTAGCAATTGCAATTGCGTCTTGCATATCTTTGGCTTCAATCAACGCACCGCGCATCTCTAAAGATTGTCGAATAATATCAGCACGTGGCATTTCTTGTATTAAACGATCAATACTTTGCTGTACCTTGTTCAAAAAATCTTTATCAGGCGATACAAGAATTGCTTGTGCATCTTCATCATGCTCTGCTTGAGAGAATAAATCCATTGCAATCCAATCAGGATCGGTAGCACCATCACAAATGACTAGAATTTCTGATGGTCCAGCGATCATATCAATACCGACCGTGCCAAAAACCATTCGTTTTGCTGTTGCTACATAGATATTTCCAGGACCCACCACTTTATCAACTTGAGGGATTGTTTCTGTACCATAGGCTAATGCGGCAACGGCCTGTGCGCCACCTATTGCAAACACACGATCAACACCTGCAATCTTTGCGGCTGCAAAAACCAGCTCATTCACTTCAGTTGCTGGGGTTGGAACGACCATGATTAATTCAGGAACGCCTGCAACTTTAGCAGGGATTGCGTTCATTAATACAGAGGATGGATAAGCAGCTTTTCCCCCTGGAACATACAAACCCACCCGATCTAAAGGACTAACCTGTTGCCCTAAAATAGTGCCATCCTCTTCAGTATAAGACCATGAGGCTAGTTTTTGATGCTCTGCATAAGCTGCGATTCTTGAAGCGGCTGTTTCTAATGCGCTACGTTGCTCATCGCTCAAACTCTCCAAGGCTAGCTGCAAACGCTCTTGAGAAATTTCTAATTCGGACATGGTGCTGATATTCATCTTATCAAAGCGATTGGTATACTCAATCACAGCACTATCACCGTTTTGTTTTACATCCTTTAAGATGTGGGTGACTGTATTTAACACCGCATCATCAGAAACACCGTCCCATGCCAGCATTTTATCGAGACGTTGCCAAAAATCATCGTCTTGCGTACTTAATTTGGCTATTTTTATTTGTTTATTCATAATTTTTTATGTGATTATTCTTCGTTTTTCGACCGCTTGTGCCAGTTCATTTAAGACGGTTTCCGTTGTCTCCCAACCAATACAGGCATCGGTAATGCTTTGCCCATAGACAAGTTCTTCTTTGTGCTTGCCTTCGCCATCTTGCCGACCTTCAACTAAGTGGCTTTCAATCATCACTCCACAAATATCATAGCTTCCACTGCCTACTTGTACCGCTATATTATGACCCACTTTAACCTGTCTTTTAAAATCACCACCGCTATTTGCATGACTGAAATCAACCATTAAACGAGGCACTAAAGCATGTTTTTTTAACATATCGGTGGTATTTTCAATACTGACCGAATCATAATTAGCTCGATCACTGCCACCTCTTAAAATAACATGGCAATCTTCATTGCCTGTGGTTTTAAAAATAGCAGAATGACCTTCTTTGGTGACAGATAGAAAATGATGCGGTCTGGAGGCGGCATGAATGGCGTTAATTGCTACATCCACATTACCATTGGTTCCATTTTTAAACCCAATAGGACAAGAAACACCTGAGGCTAATTCTCGATGCCCTTGGCTCTCTGTAGTACGCGCGCCAATCGCTGCCCAACTAACCAAATCTGCAATATATTGGGGGGTAATTAGATCCAGATATTCTGTTGCAGCTGGCATCCCTTTATCGGATAAATTCAGTAATAATTGACGTGCAACCCCCAAGCCTTTATTGATATTAAACTGACCCAATAAATCAGAGTCATTAATTAAACCTTTCCAACCAATACTAGTGCGTGGTTTTTCAAAATAAACCCGCATAATAATATGCAGTTGATCTTTTAATGTTTCACGCAAGACTAATAGCCTTTCTGCATACTCTATTGCTGCTTTAGGATCATGAATAGAACACGGCCCTACCACTACTAATAGACGATCATCTTTTCCATGCAGGATAGAATGCGCTTCTTGACGTGCCTGATACACGGTATGACTCGCCATTTCTGTCACAGGATATTCAGCCTGTAATTCAGCGGGTGAAACAACAGGTATTATTTTATTGATGCGTAAATCATCCGTATCTTTGTTCATAATCTCTCTTTCTATCTAACTTATCTTAGTTATTTGAAATATCCTTATCGTCTTAAATCAACCGCGCTACTGACTTGATCCAATAATAATTTTAATTGTTCATGCTTCATTTTCATGGAAGCTTTATTCACAATCATACGTGAACTAATAGTTGCTATATGCTCTAATGGGACTAAACCATTGGCTTTTAGAGTGCCGCCTGTTTGCACCACATCAACAATAATATCAGCTAAACCAACAATCGGCGCTAACTCCATTGAACCGTATAGTTTAATGATTTCCACCTGTCGTCCCTGCTTAGCAAAATAATGTCGAGTGCAATTGACAAATTTTGTTGCCACTTTCAACTTTCCCTCTGGTAGTACCTTATCGGCAAATCCTGCGGTCATGAGCTTACAACGTGCAATATTCAAATCAAGCAATTCATAAAGCCC
>JALVEA010000149.1 GCA_027008665.1 Thiotrichaceae bacterium
TTTATTGGCATAATTTTTTTTAGATTGCAGGGCTTCAAAATTAATGGCATCGCTATTGTAATTTATCCCTTTAAACAGCTCCGTATTCTCGGTGTTTAAACAAGCTTGTATCGCTTTAATAATACGCAATTTATTTTGCATCGATTGTTTGATATTAATGCGCTCAATACTTTCACTATAACGAGAAAGATTATGCAATGGTATAACCACATCTTCATTGATTTTAAAGGCATTAGTATGAGCTGCAATCGCCGCAGTACGCGTACGATCTAACCAAAATTTATGCCGTTCAGCCGCTGTAATAGCAATAAAAGCCTCTGCTTGACGTTGTTTCGCTAGTTTAATGACGTTATCAGTGGCTTCAATTAAGTCCTTTTCATTGTCACTGACAATATCTGCTAATAACAGCATTTTAGGCAAGCAACCCCGCGTTGCTTTAGGTGTGTATTTAACCGCTTTAATATAACGCTCATCTAAATGCTCAAGCCCTGATAGCAATACTTTTTTATTCGCGTTTAAATAGTCTTTGATCTCAACAATTGCAGGGACGGCGGTTTTTAAATCAGTAGCATAAAATTCCAAACAAACAGTACGCACCTGCTGAGGCAGTCGATGTAAAATAAATTCAGCCGAGGTAATTAAACCATCACAGCCTTCTTTTTGAATCCCCGGCAAACCACCTAAAAATTTATTGGTAACATCTTTGCCTAGTCCCTGTTTGCGAAAAAACTGACCTTTAAAGCTTAATATTTCAGGTTTTCCTTTTTGTGTAACGCCGTCTTTAGCAAAGCGCGTAATACGAAATCGTACCTGTTCTTGATCGTGAATTTTGCCTAGATTATGATTTAATCGCTCTACTTGTAACCAATCTGCATCAGGGGTGACCATGCGCCATGAGACTAAATTGTCCAGCGTCGTTCCCCACATCACTGCTTTTTTTCCCCCTGCATTCATAGAAACATTGCCTCCGATTGTTGAGGCATCTTGTGAGGTAGGATCAACCGCAAAGACTAAACCTGCCGCTTGAGCTCGATCAGAAACAGTGCGTGTAATCACCCCTGCCTCTGCACGAATCACGGCCACGGTCGCGTTTAGCTCAGGTAGATCATTACGGTATTGAATCTGGCTCAATGTTTCTAATTTTTCCGTATTAATCACTGCGCTCATTGCTTCCAGTGGAATCGCTCCCCCTGTATAGCCTGTCCCCCCACCGCGTGGAATCACTGTTAACCCTAAATCAATACAACACTGCACTAAAGCGGCTATTTCTTGTTCTGCATCAGGGGTTAATACCACAAAGGGTAATTCCACCCGCCAATCGGTTGCATCTGTAACATGGGAAACACGCGCTAAACCGTCAAAATAAATATTATCTTTGCTAGTTAAAGCACGAAACTGACGCAAAGCTTTTTTACGTAGATGATTATATTCACTAAACCAAGCAGAAAATTTAGTAATAGACTGTTCTGCAATCGCAACTAATTCTAATGCTTGTTGATTGCCATCTGCACGTTCTTTAATTCGTTGTAGACGCTCCTGCATTGTCAAAATCAAAGAATGACGACGTTTTTTATTATTCAATAAATCATCTTGAATATAAGGATTACGCATCACCATCCATATATCACCTAATAATTCCAGTAACATATGCGAAGAAAGCCCCGTCGCACGCTTACCTCGTAATTTCTCAAGAAGACTCCAAGCCTGATTGCCGAGTACACGGATAACAATTTCACGATCAGAAAAAGAAGTGTAATTATAAGGAATTTCGCGGTAAAGATGAGATTGTGGACTGCTCATGCGATGCACCCTTTATCAATAGATAAAAAACGGTGCAGTTTATTATAAATTGAGCCATTTTGTAAAATAGCCACTTTATAACAGTCATGACATATTTCCTATTTAAAATAACTAAATACAATAGGAGAAATTTTATCATTGTGAATTTTCAATTATTCATGGAATAGCTCTATTAATTAGGTATTCCTTCTGCAAAACGACAAGGTATAATCCCCCGATTCTAATAAATTAGTAGATAAAAATGAGTCAATTTCCCGTTTTAACCATTGATGGCCCAGCAGGTTCTGGAAAAGGCACGGTTGCAGAGCACGTAGCACAAACACTTGGCTGGCAATTACTAGATAGTGGTGCTTTATACCGTTTAGTTGCCTTGGCTGCACAGAAAAAAAAGATTGCATTTGATGATAACTCCCGCCTTACTGAGCTAGCAGAAACACTCGATGCCGTTTTTCTTCCTTGTGAAGAAGGCAGTACTGAAGTACGTTTAGATAACAAAGATGTCACACAGGCTATACGCTCTGAAGATTGTGGACTTATGGCATCAAAAATAGCCGCTAAAGCGGGTGTAAGAAAAGCATTATTAAAACGACAACGAGATTATTTAATCTCACCCGGTTTAGTCGCAGATGGTCGTGATATGGGGACAGTGGTATTTCCCGATGCATTTGCGAAAGTCTTTTTAACCGCATCTGTTGAAGAAAGAGCGAAACGACGTTTTAATCAGTTGAATCAAAAAGGTGTGGATGTTAGTCTAGCGAGCTTGATTATTGATATAGAAGAACGTGACTTTCGTGATATCAACCGTTCCGAAGCCCCGTTAATAGCAGCGAATGATGCTATAACGATCGATACCAGCCATCTATCAATAAAACAAGTGGTTGCACAGGTCTTAGCAATTGTGAAAAATAGACAATAATTTCAAAAAGTTTCAAGTAATGATTCTCCCTCTATTGCGCTGATTTTTTGTTTCTGATTGGAGCACCTCAAAAGGTGCATAGTTGCCCTACGCAACGATTGAAATGATTCAAACAGGGACAAAAGGACAAGTAAGATTGGTAGAATCATTGCTTGGAACTTCCTTAGCTGATCAATCCTTTATTTCCTGAATTTATAAAGGCTTTTGATCGATAGTGTTGTATTAGCAAAAACAATGCAACATCAACTTAACCGTCGTGTACAGGAACGCAGACGTTGAAAATAGTCAGGTTTAAACCATAATGAGTGAAAGTTTTGCGGAGCTGTTTGAAGAAAGCTTAACGTATATTGAGATGACCCCAGGGTCTCTTGTGAATGCATCAGTAGTTGAAGTTACCCCAGATTTCGTTACTGTTAGTGCAGGATTAAAATCAGAAGGGGTGATCCCATCTGAAGAATTTAAAAATGAAGCAGGCGAAATTACCGTTCAGCCTGGTGATATAGTAGAAGTTGCATTAGAAAGCGTAGAAGATGGTTTCGGTGAAACACGTCTATCGCGTGAAAAAGCACGGCGTTTACGTGCTTGGGAAATTCTTGAAGAAGCGATCGAGAATGATGAAATTATTACGGGTATTATTACAGGTAAAGTTCGTGGTGGGTTCACCGTTGAATTGGGTGATATCCGTGCCTTCCTTCCAGGGTCTTTGGTGGATGTGCGTCCAGTACGCGACACCACTTTCCTTGAAGGTAAGGAATTAGAATTTAAACTGATCAAATTAGATCAACGCCGCAATAACGTCGTTGTTTCACGTCGTGCAGTGGTCGAAGAAGAGTACAGTGCAGAACGTGAGGCATTACTTGAGTCACTAGAAGAAGGCAAAGTCATTAAAGGTATCGTTAAAAACCTAACTGATTACGGTGCTTTCATTGATTTAGGTGGCATTGATGGTCTATTGCATATCACAGATATTGCATGGAAGCGCGTTAAACACCCTTCAGAAATTTTAACTATCGGTGATGAGCTTGAGGTTAAAGTGCTGAAGTTTGACCGCGAGAAAAGCCGCGTATCATTAGGTCTTAAGCAATTAGGTGAAGATCCATGGCAAGATCTAGTACGTCGTTATCCTGTCAAAACCCATCTATTTGGTAAGGTAAGTAATCTTACTGATTATGGTTGTTTTGTTGAAATTGAAGATGGCGTTGAAGGTTTAGTGCATGTTTCAGAAATGGATTGGACAAATAAAAACGTTAATCCTTCAAAAGTTGTGACCTTAGGCGAAGAAGTTGAAGTCATGATTCTTGATATCGATGCAGATCGTCGTCGTATTTCATTAGGCATGAAGCAATGTAAGCCTAATCCTTGGGATCAGTTTGCTAAATCCTTTAATAAAAATGATCAAGTAAAAGGTAATATTAAATCAATTACCGACTTTGGTATCTTTATTGGTCTTGATGGTGGTATTGACGGTTTGGTTCACTTATCTGATATTTCATGGAATGTTTCAGGTGAAGATGCAATTCGTGATTTTAAGAAAGGTGATGAAGTTGAAGCCATTGTTTTAGCGGTTGACCCAGAGCGCGAACGTATTTCTCTTGGCATCAAGCAATTAAGCCAAGATCCATTCTCGCTCTTCTTTGCACAACATCCAAAAGGTAGCGCAGTGAACGGTGTTGTTACTGAAGTAACCCCTAAAATGGCAAAGATTGAACTAGCAGAAGGTATTGAAGGTATCTTACGTGCCTCTGAAATTTCTCGTGACCGTGTTGAAGATGCAACCACTATCTTAAGTGTTGGCGATAAGATTGAAGCTAAATTTATGGGTATGGATCGCAAAACTCGTGCTATCAATCTTTCTGTCAAAGCAAAAGATTATGACGATGAAGCAGAAGTCATGAAGGAATACAGTAGCAAATCGACAGGTGGAACATCATTAGCCGATATCTTTAAAGAACAAATGGAAAATAAGTAATTAAACCTTATTACTTATACTCTTAGCCATTTCTAGGACTTTTGTATTAGAAGCCAATTATTTTTTTTAAATAATTGGCTTTTTAATTTGTATTTTTTGTTGTTATTTTGTTTTCAGACTGTTTTTTTTTTACCACAAGGAGTACACTAAATGCACGTTAACCTATGCAGGAGAAGGGCATGACAAAATCAGAAATAATTGACATTCTTTCACGAAAGCAAAGTCATTTAAGCAGTAGAGATGTAGAGTTATCCGTGAAAATATTACTAGAGCAAATGAGTGACACACTCGCTGATGGCAGGCGTATTGAGATACGCGGTTTTGGAAGTTTTTCATTGCATTATCGTGCTGCACGCCGTGGTCGTAATCCAAAAACAGGAGCAAAGGTGGATTTATCACCAAAACATGTTCCTCATTTTAAACCTGGAAAAGAGCTTCGTGATCGGGTTGATGCTTCTAAATCTAAATGTACAATACAAAATTAATATTTGCTAATATAGACTGGCAACTATAGAGGTGCGAAAAAGCACATAAATAGCATAATTGTTTTAATCAGCTAGAATTTCTTCTGTGACAAGAAGTTATTTTGTGTATAGTCGTGGAAAAAATCCCCTAATAGTTCAGAATTAATAAGTTTTAATAATGATAGAAATTCTATATTTGCTACTCCCATTAGCTTTCTATTCTGGTTGGAAAGCTGCTAAAAAAAATACGATAAAACAGTGCATTACATCAAATAAACTGGCTGATGATTACGTTAAAGGTGTTAATTACCTATTAAGTGAAAAACCTGATAAAGCACTCGAAGTTTTTATAAATCATCCTGATGTGGATGAATATACTGCTGAGACCTATTTACTACTCGGTAATATGTTTCGTAATCGAGGAGAAGTAGATCGTGCTTTGCGCCTACATCAAAATCTCATGGCTCGTTCGAGCCTTAATAAAGATCAAAAATCATTGGTTATGTTTGCTCTTGGTGAAGATTACTTAGCTGCGGGGATGCTGGATCGTGCGGAGAGTGTTTTTCAAGAATTGCAAAATTCTGAGCCTGAAAATGTAAATGCTTGCGCCCCTTTAAGACGAATCTACGAACAAACGCATGAATGGGAAAAAGCGATAGAAGCTACCCACTGCTCAAAGAGAAAAAAAATTCCTGTTACTGATCAAAAACTGATTTCTCATTATTATTGTGAAATGGCAGAGCAGCAAATGGCTCTGGGAAAACTACATCGGGTTGAAGAGTATATTGCTAAAGCAAATAAGAATTATAAAAAATCGGCTCGTGTCATGGTATTACAAGCTGATTTACTGCAAAGAAAAAAAAATGATGAACAGGCTTTTCAACTTTATTTACAAGCAATTCAACAAGATTCTCGCCTGTTAGCACATTTATCCACTAAGATAATGAAGATAGCCTTAAAAATAGGGAAAAATGAAGAATTAGAACAGCTTTTGCTACAATTGTATCGTAAGGATAGTAGTGTGTTAGCCTGTTTATTAAAACTTTCTTTATCAAATGCTTCTGCTAATATTTCAACTGATTTTTTATTAAACGATTTAGCAACTAAAAATTTAGATATTGATTCTATTATTAAATCTATTTCTATTCTTCAACAACAAGAAAGGTTTTGTGCCGAGCATGAAAAACTATCCTTAATTCAACAGGCTCTTGAAAATTATTTACAAAAAAAAGCAAGCTTTCAATGTCAAAATTGCGGCTATCAAATGCAAGATTATCTATGGCGTTGTCCTGCCTGTTATCAATGGGATGTCGTATCACATACCTAAAATTAAGGAGTTATCATGTCGAGTAAACTTATTATTGCACTGGATTTTCCAGAGGCTAATAAAGCGATGCAATTTGTCAATCAATTATCGCCAGCAGAGTGTAAGCTAAAAATTGGTTTTGAGCTTTTTATTAGTGCAGGCCCTGAGATCGTTAAGCAACTAACAGAAAAGGGCTTTGATATTTTTCTTGATTTAAAATTTCATGATATCCCAAATACAGTTGCCTCTGTTTGTAAAGCAGCAGCAAAACTTGATGTTTGGATGATGAACGTGCATGCATCAGGCGGTTCTAAAATGATGTCTGCCGCAGTTGAAGCTTTAAATGGGTTTGAGCAACCCCCCAAGCTTATTGCTGTTTCTGTCTTAACCTCAATGACAGATGATCAATTACAACAACTTGGTGTAAATGCAATCGCTGAAAATCAAGTAGCGCGTCTTGCAAAACTAGCTAAACAATCAGGCTTAGATGGAATGGTCTGTTCTGCGAAAGAAGCCACTTTATTACGCGAACTTATGGGTGAAAATTTTCTTTTAGTAACCCCAGGTATTCGCCCATTAGGAGTCGAGAAAGGAGATCAAGCACGTGTAATGACACCTTCTGAGGCTATTAAAGCAGGTGCAGACTATATCGTGGTAGGAAGACCAATTACACGCTCTAGTCAACCCTTACAAGTGATAGCAGAGATTAATGCGGAATTAATAGGGGCATCTTGAAAAAGTTCCTAAATGGTCTTCTGGAATTTTCATAGGAAAGGCTGAATTTTTATTATTATATTCCTAAAGTTCACGATGAGTCGTAATAATGGCGCTGTTTTTTTGTTGTTGGAAGCAGTGGGCAAGTTGTTCTACCAAATAAACGGAACGATGATGACCGCCTGTACAACCAATTGAAATAGTAAGATAGGCTCGTTGGTTTTCTATAAAACGAGGAATCCAAGTTTGCAATAAATCAAGCATATCCTGTTTCATCTCTTGTACTAATTCTTGCTTATCTAACCACTCTATGATTTCAGTTTCTAGACCATTATATTGGCGTAAAGAAGGTTCCCAGTAAGGATTAGGCAAACAACGTACATCAAATAAAAAATCAGAATCTCTTGGTGTCCCGTATTTAAAACCAAAGGACTGAAATACCAATGATAACTGAAAATCACTCATAATACAGATACGTTTTTTTATCAGAGCTGCTAGTTCATAAATATCTGTCTGACTAGTGTCAATTTGTAGATCAGAGATTTCTCGTATTGAGGTCAATAGCTGTTCCTCTTCTAAGATACATGCTCGTAACGTTTGTTCTGGCTTAGAAAGTGGATGACGACGACGTGTCTCATCATAGCGTTTTAAGAGGATATTTTTGTTAGCATATAGGTAAATAATATCAATGTTGTATTGTTTTTTTAATTGTTGAACAAAAAGAGGAAGGGAGCCAAGGCAACGTTTTCCGCATCGGACATCAATACCAATTGCTATTTTTTGTTGCTTTAAGATTCGCTTTGTCTTAAAGAGAGAATCTAATAATTCAACGGGCAGATTATCGACACAATAATACCCTTGATCTTCTAGTGTATGTAGTGCTTGAGATTTTCCAGCCCCTGACAGCCCCGTAATGATGACGATATGCATTTCTCTATAAACCTATTGTGTATAAAATTGATATTTATAATATAGAACTATTACAGTAGGTTTGGATGCAGAAAGTAGCAACGATAGAAATATGATTGATGAAAGGAGGAAAAATAAAGAGGAAAGGAAGGTTAGTTTCGGTGTAGGGAAGATCAGTTACAATCTTCCCTATTTTTTAAGTCATATGGAAATTATTCCATAATAAGGTTTCGATGTGCTCCTTCTCGATTATGATGGTCTTTAATTTTCTCTTTATGTTTAACTAATTGACGATCCAATTTATCAGTCAGAGCATCAATTGCAACGTACATGTCATTAGATATTGCATCAGCAAAAATGTGATTACCACTAACATGCAGTGATGCTTCTGCTTTATGTTCTAGTTTTTGGACTTCAAGAATGACATTGATATTTAATACTTGGTCAAAATGACGACTGATACGCTTAAGTTTTTCATGTACATAATCATTAAGAGCTTCCGTCACTTCTATATGTCGACCAGTAATATTTAATTGCATAGTTTTCTCCTTATTGTTTTTAGTCGAATTTGGCTGTTTTGAGAAAATTCAAACCAAACTCACCAATTAGCACGCTTAGACAAATATACTAAGCAAACATTTTTCTCTCATGAGACGAAGGAATGTTCATTGCTTCTCGGTATTTAGCGACAGTACGTCGCGCTACATTGATCCCCTGCTTTTCGAGCAGGTTCATCAATTTGCTGTCACTTAGAGGTTTATTACTCGCCTCTGTCGTGATTAATTTTTTTATCATGGCTTGAATAGCGGTAGCTGAGCAAGCCCCTCCTGTATTCGTACGAACATGGCTGGAAAAGAAATATTTAAATTCATAAATTCCACGCGGTGTATGCAGATATTTTTGTGTGGTAACACGAGAAATAGTCGATTCATGAAGATCTAATTGTTCTGCAAGGTCTTTTAGGATCATGGGTTTCATTGCCTCTTCACCATATTGTAAAAAAGCAGATTGTCTCTCTACAATAGCATTAGCAACATTGAGCACGGTACTATTTCTATTATCAATGCTTTTTATGAACCAGCGCGCTTGTTGCATATTATTTTTCAAATAATCTTTATCTGTTTTATTAGAAAGGTTAGTCAGCATATTCGCGTAATAATTGTTTATTTGTAATTCAGGTAGAGTTTCTTGATTTAAAGAGACAACCCATAAGCCTTTAATTTTTCGCACATAAACATCGGGTGTAATGTAATCTGTTGTCGAATGATTAAAAACATCACCAGGACTTGGATTAAGGGATTGTATCAATCTCATTAGTTCTTCAAATTTTCCCATTGTCAGTTTTAGTTCTTTCCTTAACTTTATATAGTCCCGTTTTTGTATCAAGTCCAGATATTTTTGTAGAAGTTTTTTAGCAGGATTGATTAAAACATGATCACTATAGTGGTGTTCTAATTGTAATAACAAGGTCTCGGAGAGACTTCTTGCACCAATCCCAACAGGATCTAAATGTTGAATATATTGTAAGATTGCATCAACTTCATCTTCTTCAATAAGGAGTTTTTGTTGTAAAGATTTTAAAATATGCCCCGTCGATTCGGTTAAAAATCCATTAGGATTGATATAAGAAATAATGGTTGTTGCTATTTCTTTGTCAATAGGACCCAATTGGCTTAGGTCGATTTGTTCTTGTAAATGACTACGCAATGTAACAGGGACAGAATGAATGATGTCAATAAGATCTGAGGCGGTAGATTCGGAGCTATTACCGCTGTTTTTCCAGTCATTATCGTAGATTTCCCCCCAATCAGTATCGATATTAAGCTCTTCAGGAATAACATTATTTTCTTCTTGTAAACTATCAATCTCATCATTTTGAGCATCATTATCTATTGTTTCATACAATGAATCTTCAACTCGTTCTAATAAAGGATTCATGTCTATATTTTCTTGAATTTCTTGTTGCAATTCAATAGAGGAGAGTTGCAATAAACGAATCGCTTGTTGCAATTGTGGAGTCATAGAAAGACTCTGTCCTAATTTTACACTAAGTCCCTGTTTTAACATAGCTTATAGTTTTATTTTGTGGTGTTATTATTACTGTATCGCTAACATTGTAACATGCTCTATTGTTTATAAAATACGAAATACTGATTGATGGTATGAATATTGCTTAAGAAATATTTTTATAATAGCTTAAAGCTTAAAGTTTTCACCTAGATAGATTTCCCGAGCTTGTTTATTTTGTAATATTTCTTCTGGAGAACCCGCAACGAGAATAGAGCCATTACCGAGTATATAAGCTCGGTCACAAATGCTCAGTGTTTCACGTACATTATGATCCGTGATAAGCACCCCAATACCACGTTGTTTTAGATGGGTCACAATTTTTTGAATCTCTATCACAGAAATAGGATCAACACCTGCGAAGGGTTCATCTAATAAAATAAAAGAAGGTTCCGTTGCCAATGCCCTTGCAATCTCTACCCGTCGCCTTTCTCCACCTGATAAACTAATACCTAAGCTATCACGAATATGGGTAATTTGAAATTCTTCTAATAAACTTTCCAGTTTGGCTAAACGAGCTTGTCGATCAAGGTCTTTACGTGTTTCTAAGATAGCATAAATATTATCAGCCACTGAAAGTTTACGAAAAATACTCGCCTCTTGAGCTAGATAACCAATTCCATGACGTGCGCGTAAATGCATTGATAAATCAGTCAGATCAGTTTGATCCAATAAAATATGCCCTTTATCCGAAGCAACTAAACCCACGATCATATAAAAACAGGTTGTTTTTCCAGCGCCATTGGGGCCTAAAAGCCCTACTACTTCAGAATCATTGACCTGCAAGGAAACGTCTTTGATAATAGTGCGTTTGCCGTAGCTTTTATTCAGATTTTTTGCAACAAGAATAGTCAATTTATTTCGCTTTATTCGTTGGATGGAAAACAGCATGTACACGGCTTTTATTATTCTTCTTATTGCCCGCTTTTAATGCCCCTGTGAGAGTAGAAAATTCAATATAGTTACTACTGAACTGATCATTGCCTTGTGACAGTAGCGCATTGCCACTCAGAATTAGTCGTTTTTTATCCACTAAATAGCGCATTTGCTTTGCCCTTCCTTTGGCTAATTTTCCGCTATCCATTCGTTGCTCAACAGTGAGCGGATTACCCGTTGCAGTAATACGGACAATTTTATTATTAGGTGCATTAATTTCAATACGTGCCGCATGAATTTTAAGCGTACCCTGTTGAATAGAAACATTGCCTTGATAGACTGCTGTACCTGCTGATTTATTAAAGACAACTGAATCAGCATCAATAGAAACAGGTTGGCTAGCATCTGATTTTACAGCACTGCTCGATAGAGGAAAAAGTAGCAAAGTAGAAAAAACTACTATGTTACGGATTAGGATCAAATTTTGCATGTACATTTGAAAGTATCCTGAGTTCTTGTTGATCTAATTTACTTTGTAAACCAGTGCCTGTGAGTAAACCATCCTTAGTAGTTAGTGTAATCATAGCATCTGTAAAAATTTCCCGCTTGGTAGGATCAAAGGAAAGATGTTCGGTTTTTAAGCTAAAATCAGACGCATCATCCTTGCTATGATTTAATGCTATATTTTTAGGTATTAATATCGTTTTGTTATTGGATTTCTGAATAAGAACCGAACCTGCAAGTTCAATAACACCCTCTGTTTTCTTTTGCTCTGCCTTTTCAGCATCAATTAATAAATATTGTCCATCACTATCTGCCGCTTGAATAGCAGGATGAAAAATTTCACTCCCACCTGTTGAGTTTTTATGTACTAAGTGTTGAGCTTGTAGATAATATTTCATCACTCCATCACTGGATGTATTGAGTAATGAAAAATCACTAAGATAGTAATCAATTTGTCGTTCATTTTTTGCTGAAACAAATTCCTGATAGGAAAGCCAAAAATTATTAAGCCATGTCACAGAGAGCGCAATAGCAATGGAAAAAATAACGAGTAGTAACCCTTTATAATTCATTTCAGATAGCTTTCAAGAAGGATATGCAACTTACCTTGAGCCTCCAACAACATTTCACAAATTTCACGCACAGCCCCCTGACCTCCCCCTTGTTGAGAGACCCAGTCTGCATGTTTTAATACAAACCAATGGGCATCTTGTACTGCAATCGCTAAACCTACTTTTGTCATCACTGGCAAATCAATCACATCATCTCCAACATAGGCAATTTGTTGCGGAGACAAGCCTGTTTTGTCTAATAGTTTTTTAAACGCTAAGCCTTTGTCACTATAGCCTTGATAGATCATCTGAGGAGAAAGATTGAGATTAGAAGCTCGGTGATTAACTAGTTCAGACTCACGACCTGTAATAATAGCAACCCCAATGCC
>JALVEA010000150.1 GCA_027008665.1 Thiotrichaceae bacterium
AAAGAAATGTTGGAGCTTATCTATGCTGAGAAACTTAGGAATGTATTTCATATAAACCATCTAGAAGAATTAGTTCGATATGAAAAATCACCCCAAATTGACATAATTGTTGAGGCTGATGATGACGGCGAAGCTTTAGCAGCATATCCTGTTTTTCAATTAAACATTAGATATAGTGAAAATCAATTTAATACTAGTTTTTCATCTGATCTTTTTAGAAAATCAATGAATGTTAGCATTAAGAGGACACCAAAAAAATGGGATAACATAATGCCAGTTTTTATGCCAACACGGGAACTACTGACTATTTATCCCGGCTTTATTTCACTTTATGAGCGTTATCATATTGAGTTTGATGAAACTTATCGTGATACCTGTATTTTATTAGGTTCTCCCACGGTAAAAGGCAAGCGTGAAAAGCAAGCTAAAGAAATGCTAAAGCCACTTGAAAGGGCTATGGGTGGAAAAGTAATTTTTGAAAATGAGCGTTTTTATCTTTCTACAACGAATAAAGGAAAACTAGAAATGCCAATGGTTGCCGAAGGGCAACGTAAACTAGCCATGCTTGCACGATTAATAGCGACAGGTACTTTACTAGATAATGGCTATTTATTCTGGGATGAGCCAGAAAGCAATTTAAATTCTAAATTAATAAAATTAATAGCAAAGGTTATCTTGCATTTATGTAATAACGGCATTCAAGTCTTTATTGCCACACATTCTTTATTCCTTTTGCGAGAGCTGGCAATACTCTCTCATGATAATAAATTTAATAGTATCAAAAGTCGTTATTTTGCATTACGTTTAGAAGAAAATCATAGTGTTCAAGTTGAACAAGGTAACTCAATTGAAGAGCTTCAAACCTTGGTCTTACTAGATGAAGAACTCTCACAATCTGATCGTTTTATGAGGTCAGGAGCATAGAATGATAGAAATTTGTGAAGGGAATCTGATATTTACATTTCCAAAAAGTTTATCCGTTTGTAAGTATGATAATTCACAGTTTCATAAAAAGCAGTTTCAAAAATCCTTTACTGGCGCTAAAGGCGTTGATTTTATTGTGCTTGATAAGGAAACGACTTGGTTAATTGAAGTTAAAGATCATCAAAGCTACTACCACTTAGACAAGAACGACGTTCCTGATGATATATGCAATACAGTTGCATATAAAATAAGAGATACTTTAGCGGGATTAGTTGTTGCAAAAAATAATTCTACTAAAGCATATGAGCGAAAATTTGCTGCTAAGGCGTTAGCTAACAATAAAATTCGCCTTGTATTTCATTTAGAAAAACCACTAATACATTCAAAAATGGATCATAGAGCAACAAGTGACCAACCAAATATACAAATACAACTGAGGAAACAAAATTTCCTAGGAAATATTGATAGTGAAGTTTTGGTTGTTGATAAAGAATACTTGCATTTGCATGATGAAATTAAATGGACTGTAAGAACAAAGAATAAAATAAAAGATTTATCTGCTACAACGCCTAAATAACACCAGTCTATAAAAAATAATAATCTTACCAGAAAAACGGAACCCCAATGACTCAGCAACCCCAACTAAACCTAAACCCACAAGCCCCAACAGGTTTCCGCCTTCATCGTATGGAGTTATACAACTGGGGAACCTTCCACGAAAGCGTTTGGCAGATTGACCCTAAGGGTAATAATTCACTCTTAACGGGTGATATAGGCTCAGGAAAGTCAACTGTTGTTGATGCCATGACCACTTTATTAGTCCCTTCGCAAAAGATCACTTTTAATAAGGCAGCAGGGGCGGAGTCTAAAGAGCGGAGTCTCAATTCTTATGTGCGTGGTGCGTATAAAAGTGAAAAAAGTGAGTTAACGCAAAGTTCTAAAGCGGTGACATTACGTGATGAAACGGCTTATACGGTTTTATTGGCATGGTTTTATAATCCTGATATTAAACAGGGTATGACCTTGGCGCAGGTGTTTTGGTTAAAAGAGGGGAATCATAATCCTGAGCGTTTTTATCTTAGCTGTGAAAAACCATTAACGATTAAACAACATTTTAGTAATTTTGCGGATATAAACACCTTAAGAAAACGTTTGCGTGGACGCGCGAAGTTGCAAATTGGTAGCACATTTCGCGAGTATTCGACCCTATTTCGGCGTTATTTTGGGATTCAATCCGAGCAAGCTTTAGATTTATTTTACCAAACGGTTTCCATGAAGTCGGTGGGTAATTTAACCGAGTTTGTGCGCTTGCATATGCTGGAAAAAAATGAGGTTGAAACCCAGCTTGATACCTTATTGCGTGGTTTTGATAATCTTAATCGCTTACATGAGGCGGTACTCAAAGCACGTTTACAAATTGAGCAATTAACACCTTTAACCACGGCTTTAGCTAAATTTACCGATTTACAAACCCGTATTGAAGCCTTGCGTAATGCACGTAATGCTTTAGGCAGTTGGTTTGCACATTTTCAACAAGAACTATTGCAAACTCAAATTGAGAAATTAAGCCAACAAAGCCAACGCTTAGCGCATCAGCTTGAAAAAATCAGCGCGAGTATTGAAAGCTTACGCCATAAAGAAAATGATTTTAGAAACAGTATTGAAGATCAAGGTGGACGCAGATTACGTGAAATAGAGCGTGAAATTAAACAGTTTCAAGGTGAAGTGGGACGCTGTAAACGCCAATATGCACATTACGAGAAAGCCTGTCAGCCTTTGGAATTATCACCCCAATTAGATGAAAAACAGTTTTATGCCAATCAGCAACAATTAGAAATCATTGCCACAGCCGTTGAGGCGAAAGAAGAGGATTTACAACAACAGCGTGATCAAAGTGCCATTCAACTGAGTATTCAGCACAAAGAACATAGTCAATTACAACAAGAAATAGACTCGCTCAAACAACGTAAATCCAATATTCCCTTACGCAATCTATCCATTCGCCAAGGTCTGCTAGAGACTTTAAATCTAAATGAAGAGGAGCTGCCTTTTATTGGTGAGTTATTGCAAGTTGATGAACAAGAAGCCGAATGGGAAGGGGCAATTGAGCGGGTATTGCATAATTATGGTTTAAGCCTGCTCGTCCCTGAACGACATTATAAGCGCGTCAGTCAATACGTCGAGCAAACACATCTTAAAGGGCGTTTGGTCTATTTTCGTATTGATAATAGCCATTTAAAATCAACTCAAATCGAAGCTGGCTCATTGGCTGAAAAAGTAAAGATAAAGCCAGAGAGTGAATTTTATGACTGGCTAGAAAACGCCTTAGCGAGTCGTTTTAATTACTATTGTTGCGAGGATATGGAAGCGTTTCGCCGTCATTCCTATGCCATCACTAAAAGCGGACAGATAAAAGCAGGACGACAACGCCATGAAAAAGATGATCGTTATAATCTACATGACCGTAGTCGTTATATTTTAGGCTGGAGCAATCTAGAAAAGCTACAGGTATTAGAAAATCTAGCCCAGACGCTAGAGCAAAAAATTCAGCAATTTTCAATCCAAATAGCCAATCTGGAAATGCAACAAAAAGTATTACGCATAAAAACCAATGCCCTGCATGATCTACAAAAA
>JALVEA010000151.1 GCA_027008665.1 Thiotrichaceae bacterium
CCGCAAAACTTCGGGCAGATGTGCCAATAAGCTATTGCGGTTTTTACCCAAACTATCAAATGCACCTGCTTTAATCAATGTTTCTAAAATACGCTTAGTCACCTTTCTGGACGCAACCCGCTCGCATAAATCAGCCATTGATTTAAAAGCACCGTTTTTATCACGCTCCTCTAAAATCACACTTAATGCACTTTCGCCCGCGCCTTTAATTGCGCCTAATCCAAATACGACATTACCCTCATGCTCGGTTGAAAAACGATATTGGGAACGATTAACATCAGGTGCTACCACCTCCAACCCTGCTTGACGGCAATCATCCACAAAAGTGACCACTTTATCGGTATTATCCATATCCGCAGAAAGTACCGCCGCCATAAAAGCCGCAGGATAATGTGCTTTTAGCCAAATGGTTTGATAGGAAACAAGGGCATAGGCGGCAGAATGTGAGTTGTGAACAATAATATCATTGGCAATAAAATTATGTGTTTCGGCAATTTCAAGATCATAAGTCATTTCCTTGCCAAGTGGCTCTATGCTTTCAATCTTATCCCAGAATATTTCAGCATCACTGATTTGCTTTAATGTTTTATCTGCAAAAAATTCGGCTAAACGCTGAATGGTTTTACGCCTAAATCCTTTTTTATGAGCCGTTTTTTTGCCCGTAAATTCACGATAGCAAACCGTAGATTGTGCTTCGACTTCACGCCATGTTAATCCACTTTTTTCTTTTGCTTGCTGTACATAGAATTTCACTTCCGCTGGAATGGTATCAACAGATTCTTTATCAGGCGGGGTATTTTTTAAGTGATTTTTTAAAATCGTTAGTACATCCTTTCGCCCTACTAGATGTGTCTCAAATGTAGTAATAAAGCGCTCAATACTACGCCGTCCTAGCAGATGTAGCGTATACCCTATGCGCCCTTCCTTATAATTAAATAGTTTTTTAGTTAAACGAGTGACTATTCCAAAACGTAGTAATAAATGAGAAAACTGTTCTAATAATTGCTTAGATGCGCTGGCAAGATAAGGGATATTATTTTTACTGCGCTCTGTTTTACTGGCAATAAAACCATCACCAGCCCAAAAACGACCAATCAATACGGCAAGGGAGGCATTGTTTAGCTCAAATACAGACTCTGGTAAGGTTTTTTCAGCGGCTCTTGTATTCTCTAAATGTAACCTTTCTAGCCATAATCTAGCCCCTGAACGCGCTCTACTTGCACGTCCTAAACAATCTGTGGTTGATTCTCCTAAGGCTTTTACAAAAATCTCCCATGTATCACAGCGATCTTCCCGTAGAGTGAGACTAATATCTGTATTTTCAAATTGCTTTACGGCTTGGGTAAAATCATCAAGAGCGAGTTGGTCTTTATTATAAAAATAAAAACCTGATGGGTGACAGGTATTCCCTTCTGCAAGTATCCAGCCTAAAACAATTAATTCATAATCCTGCCAAGATTTTTTACCTTCTATGGGTAAATAAGCAGGTGTTGCAATATGATCCCCTGCCTTTAACTGACTAAGTGGCTTCCAGCCTTCTAAGGTTAAAAGTGGATGGTTATCCGTTGCTGATATTTCTTTACCAAGCATGGTGGTTAAACGAAAAACAGGTTTTATCCCATTTTCCATAATATCAACAACTTGCCCTTCTCCTATTTTGTCATTGTTTTGCAAGCTAGCAACGGAGCTTATTCCTTGTTGATACGCATCAACAAGGCTTATCTGTTTTCCTGAGGAAAAATCATGAATTCTTGTACTGCCAACTAAACACTTATTAAAACCATATTCCGCAAACAATGCCATTAAGTCAAAAATCTCAGTGGCATTTTTTTCTTCAACATTATTTTTTAGCGCCCCTTCCATAAAAATGGCACGTTGTTTATCCATTTCTTCGGCTTTCTTTTTACCCATTGCACGACGTAGCATATCCGCTCCGCCGAGTGAATAGCCTGCCAGTATTTGCGCGATTTGCATGACCTGTTCTTGATAAACAATAACGCCATAGGTCGGTTCGAGGATTTTTTCTAGGGCAGGATGTGGATAGGAAACATCTGCTAAGCCTTTTTTACGATTAACGAAATCATCCACCATGCCTGATTGCAATGGACCGGGGCGATACAATGCTACTAAAGCGATAATATCTTCAAAAACATCAGGTTGCAGACGTAGTATCAGCTCTTTCATGCCGCGTGATTCAAGTTGGAAGACGGCGGTTGTTTTAGCGGCACGTAATAATTCAAAGGATTTTTTATCATCTAATGGAATGGTGCTGATATTAATCGGCTTTTTATTTTTTTCAGCCCGTTGTTTATTCACTGTTTTTACTGCCCAGTCAATAATGGTGAGGTTTCTTAAACCAAGGAAGTCAAATTTAACCAGTCCCACGGCTTCAACATCATCTTTATCAAATTGTGACACCACGCTACCACCGCCTTCTTCACAGTATAGCGGAGTAAAATCAACCAGCGTTGAGGGTGAGATCAGTACACCTCCCGCATGTTTGCCTACATTACGGGTGAGTCCTTCTAACGATAAGGCTAAATCGATTAACTCTTTAACATCTTCATCTTGATCATAAAGCTCTTTTAAATCAGGGGATTCGTTTAACGCTTTGGTGAGCGTCATTTTCATTTCAAAAGGGATTAATTTGGCAATGCGATCTACAAAACCATAGGGCTGTGACAAAATACGACCCACATCGCGTACCACCGCCTTAGCTGCCATTGAACCATAGGTAATGATTTGTGATACTTTATCGCGTCCATAAGTACGTGCCACATAATCAATCACTAAATCACGTTTATCCATGCAAAAATCAATATCGAAATCGGGCATGGAAATACGTTCAGGGTTTAAAAAACGCTCAAACAGTAATTCGTATTTTAATGGTTCTATATCAGTAATTTTTAAGGCAAAAGCAACTAAAGAACCAGCACCTGAACCTCGACCAGGGCCAACTGGAATATCATTATCCTTAGCCCATTGGATAAAGTCGGCAACAATGAGGAAATAACCTGGAAAGCCCATGCCATTGATTACATCTAGTTCGACTTTTAGACGTTCATCAAAGGGTTTGCGTATTTCTTCAAAATCATCAGCCTCGGTATCAAACATTTCTTTAAGACGCATCTCAAGTCCCTTTTCAGATTCTTGACTGAAATATTCGGCCTCTGTCATGCCCTCTGGAATTGGAAATGCGGGGAGATAATTTTCACCCAATGTTAGAGTGACATTACAACGCTTAGCGATCTCTATTGTATTTTCAATCGCAGTGGGAATATCTGCAAACAAGGCGATCATTTCATCCGCAGTGCGTAGATATTGCTGTTTAGAATAGATTTTTGCGCGGCTTTTATCGCCTAAGGTATAGCCACCATGAATACAAACCCGTGCTTCATGGGCATCAAATTCATCGCTTTTAAGAAAGCGTGGATCATTCGTTGCCACCACAGGTAAATGATTAGCCATTGCCAGATCAATCGCTGCATGCAGATAATCTTCTTCATTCTCCCGTCCTGTGCGTTGTAATTCAATATAATAACGATCAGGAA
>JALVEA010000152.1 GCA_027008665.1 Thiotrichaceae bacterium
AAAGCCTTGCAGTTTCCTGCAAGGCTTTTTAAAACGTTCCGACGGGGTAACATACCCCGTCGGGCTAGGTTGAATTCTAGCTTGGTGCAATGCGCATCTTAGCCGACCTACCGCGCTTTATTTTTTATAATTTCCTATGTTCTAAAACAGGAAAGTTTCTACGCACTCGACGCTGGGCTTCTAAATCAATATCCATCATAATAACATGTGATCCTTTACTTGAAACTGCACAGATTTTCCCCCAATAATCAATCATCATACTGTTACCGTGGGTGGTTTTTCCGTTGACATGATAGCCACCTTGCGCGGGGGCAACCACATAGCAGAGATTTTCAATCGCACGGGCGCGTAATAAAGGTTCCCAATGTGCTTTACCTGTTAATTCAGTAAATGCGGAAGGGATTAACAGAATTTCCACCCCTTGCTCAATCAGTTGACGGTAAAGTTTAGGAAAGCGTAGGTCATAGCAGATGGTCATGCCTATTTTCCCAAAGGGAGTTTCAACGACGACAATTTCTGATCCTGCAACCGTTGTCTCACTTTCATTATAGGTTGCATCGTCTCCATCAAGGATAACATCGAATAAATGAATTTTGTCATAACGTGCTACTTGCTTGCCTTGATCATTAAACATAATGGATGAGGCGGTTGATTTTTTTGGATTATTTGTTTTCAATGGAATTGTGCCAGCAACAATCCAGATGCCAAAACTAACAGCTAATTGACTTAAAGTATCTTGAATAAAACCTTGTCCTGCTTCTTCTGCTATTGCAACACGTTCTTCTTCTGTGTATCCCATAATGGCAAAACTTTCAGGTAGCACCACCATATCTGCACCTTGTTTAGCTGCTTTTTTTATTAAGCGTGCGGCTTGCATTAGATTACCCTGTACAACGGGGCCTGATGCCATTTGTATCGCTGCTATTTTTGACATTTTTTCCTCAATTTTCTCCTAAGCTATAGACATTCATTTATTAAATTTCATCTTAAATAACTGAAAAGCTGAAGCTTTCACTCCTGTTATCAGGAAATTATTTACCCCTAAAGTAAAACAACATCAAATTGTTCTTGTGTATATAAATTCTCAACTTGAAAACGAATTGGCAAATTAATAAATTCTTGTAATTCTGCAAGGCTTTCTGATTCTTCATCTAGAAATAAATCCACGACATCCTGTGCTGCTAGGACTAATAATTCCTTAGCATCGAACTGACGTGCTTCACGTAATATTTCACGAAATATTTCATAACAAACGGTGGTTGCTGTTTTAATATAACCTCGTCCATGACAAGTCGGACAGGATTCACAGAGAACATGCCCTAAACTCTCGCTAGTGCGCTTACGTGTCATTTCCACCAGCCCTAATGAAGAAACGGCTGTCACATTTGTTTTTGTGGTATCTTTTTCTAGTGCTTTTCCTAAGGCAGCAAGCACTAAATCTTTATGCTCCTCATCTTTCATATCAATAAAATCGAGAATAATAATACCGCCTAAATTACGCAACCGTAATTGACGCGCAATGGCTTGGGCTGCCTCTAAATTCGTTTTAAAAATAGTTTCTTCAAGATTTCGATGACCAACAAATCCGCCTGTATTGACATCAATAGTAGTCATTGCCTCTGTTTGATCAATAATCAAATAACCACCTGATTTCAATTGTACTTGCCGCTTGAGTGCTTTTTGAATTTCTTCTTCAACCATATAGAGATCAAAAATAGGTCTCTCGCCGGGATAATGTGACACTAAACCCACTAATTCGGTGATATATTTTTCACAAAACTCTATTATTTTTTGTGCTGTTTCACGAGAATCGACTTGCACGGCCGTAATTTCTTCACTGGCAACATCACGCAAAATACGTTTAACCAAGGGTAGGTCAGAGTAGATAATCGACCCCTTGGGGGCAGATTCCGCCATTTCACAAATACTCAGCCATAATTTATTTAAGAACTCTATATCCTTACGCAATAAATCTTCTGTGACACCTTCAGCTGCGGTGCGAATGATATAACCATGTTTAGAACTCGATTCTTCATTTAAATTTTGTACAAATTCTTTTAAGCGTCGCTTTTCTTTTTTGCTTTCTATTTTGCTTGAAATACCAATTGTTTTTGCATTTGGCATTAAAACCATATAGCGCGATGGAATAGTGACATAGGTTGTCAAGCGTGCGCCTTTAGTGCTAATAGGATCTTTTATGACCTGCACTAAGACTTGTTTTCCTTCATATAATAATTTTGAAATAGGGGGGATTTTTCGTAATGCTTCCTTTCCTTTATCAATATCATCATCAAAAAGATCTTTGGGAAATCTTAGATCCGAGGCATGCAAAAAAGCCGCCTTTGGCATTCCTATATCAATAAAAGCCGCTTCCATACCCGGTAAAACACGACAGACTTTACCTTTATAAATATTACCTACAATACTTTCGCTGTCTGTGCGTTCAATAAGAATTTCCTGTAACACCCCATTTTCTAATAATGCGACACGGGATTCTTGCGGGGTTACATTCATTAATATTTCAGCACTCATTATTATCTCTCTTTTTATTAAGGGTGGGATTGCAGTTACTTTAGGACTAAGTAACCTACGTTATAGTTTCGGAAGTTATGAAGGAATATCCAAAATATAAACTACACCATAATGAATACTGATGAAACAAGAGTAAGGCTAGAGGTCGTTTAAAAGCTGACCAACTTCATATAAAGGTAAGCCCATAATACCTGAATAAGAGCCTTCGACATGTCTTACAAAAAGTGCTCCTTTGCCTTGGATTGCATATCCTCCTGCTTTGTCTTGTGGTTCGCCTGTTTCCCAATAGGTTTTAATTTCTTTATCTGAAATAGAACGAAAATAAACCTGATTGATATTCAATGCGGTTGTCATTTTGCCTTTATAGCATACTGCCACTGCTGTCATAATTTGATGTATATTATTCGACATTTGACGCAACATAGAACGTGCATGTTCAAAATCACGTGGTTTAGCTAGAATCTCTTTATCCAACCAACCTAAAGTATCTGAGCCTAATATGGGTAAATCTGTTTGTAATTGTTGATAGGCTGTCTGTGCTTTTTCAATCGCTAGACGTTGTACAAGCGTTTGTGCTGATTCATTTTTGCGGGGTGATTCATCAATATCAACGGGGTGGCTTTGATATTCAATGCCGATCTGATCCAATAATTCACCCCGACGGGGAGAGGCTGAAGCTAATATAATTTTCATAATAACATCACCAAGATACTAATAAATTCTCCAATACAGGCTTGGTTTCAGGTAATCTGCCGCGCCAGATGGAATAAGATTCAGCCGCTTGCTCAACTAACATACCTAAGCCATTCATGACTAATGCAGCCCCATTATCTTTACACCAAGACTCAAATGCGGTTGGTTTATTTGCATACATCAAGTCATAACAAGCACTTTGATCATGCAAACAAGACGCTGGCATCGGTGGCATAATGCCCTGCAAACTAGCAGCAGTGGCATTAATAATCAGATCAAAGGGTCTTTGCTTGTGCAAATCATTATAACTGAC
>JALVEA010000153.1 GCA_027008665.1 Thiotrichaceae bacterium
TTATGGTATGCCCATGGGGCCACTTGAGCTCGCCGATACAGTCGGCCTGGATATTTGTTTACATGTAGGAGAAATCCTGGCAGACACCGTCGGCGCTAAAATACCGCCAAACCTGGTCGAAGATGTAAAAAGAGGTAATCTAGGAAGAAAGTCCGGTAAAGGTTTTTATATATGGAAGCAGGGGAAAAAACTTCCTCCAAAAGAAGCTCGCTGGCATGGAGATTCTTACCAGGTACAAACTCAACTCATAGAAAAATTGCTACAAGAAGCAAAGAAATGCCTTGATGAAGGCATCGTGGAAGATAGTGACCTGCTGGATGCTGGTGTGATTTTTGGAACTGGCTTTGCCCCCTTCCGGGGAGGCCCTATGCACACGCTAAATGCTGCAAAACCTAATATTTAGTCAGTTTTAATATACACCCCCCCTAGTTTTTGATGTTTTTATTTCTTTATTTAGTTAGTTTTTCACTACAAACTGAGAACTTTTAAGAGACGTGGAATTAACCATTACTTGTGACAAACTGATTACTAGCTGTGCCATTTTTTGATTGTCCGTGTAGTTTTCTGCAGTATTTAATGAATTACCCGGCTTACGATTAGTATTCATACCTGAAAGCAAAACCGATGGGAAGCCAAGTCTTTGATAACTGATATGATCAAATGACTTCGCAGGTGAAAATTGTGTTGGCATATTTAATGAATAAACGGGCAACTTAGTATTTTTTACCAGTCTTTCTTTAAACCATCTTAGTTTAGTAATATTTTGCAGGCTACCTATAACACTGATGTAATTTTCATTTTCAGGATAAAAAATACGCATAAATTTATAGGGAAATTTTTGTGCGCCAGATGTATCACTAAACTTTGAAAAATTATCTAAGGCAATCATCAATTTAACCTGAGCACCCAACTTTTTTAATTTATTTGCATGAAGATAATTACCACTTAACTTCATATTTTTTATATCTTCACCCGAATAGGGGTAGGCAATCAGTTGTACCTTGTTTTCTAACTGTTGTTCATGTATCAATAATATATGGGCTAATTCTAGTAATATAGCAATACCACTTGCATTATATGTCTGATTCGTGCCTGTTTTATGATAATAATTAGTCCCTATAACAATCATATCTTTTGTATTAGGCCCAACTGTTAAAACTATATTTCGTGTTTGACCTCCAACGCTATCATAATACTCGTTTTGAATAGATCCACCATAACTTTCAATAGTATTAGATATGTATTCAGCAGGTGTTATTGGTGGATTTCTTTTTAGGTTATTGACAGTTTTTTTTAGTGTTAATTTATGAATATGTTGATATAAATTATCAGCAATGCTTGCCTGGCTTTCTAGAAAATTCGAAGTGGAATAACTTCTAAATAACGGCTGAGTAAATACAAACCATGTGATTAGCATCACAACGCAAAGAGCGATTAGCCAATCTATAAGTACCATCTTCATGCGGCATAACATGCTATAACTTTCCTATAATCATCATCTGAATATGAAGATAAAAACTAAGAGACCTTCGTAACAGTACCCTCCCATAAATCACCACATGATGCTGGCAAATTAATTATGAAAGGACGATGTAACCTGATTAACAAGACGGAACACTAAATAAATTATTTGTATATTGTAGCCATAAAAAAACCAGCAACAATGCTGGTTTTTAAGATATGCGTTTTATATCGCCAGTGAGTTACATAGATTGTATTCTTGAGTTTAAGCGACTTTTATGTCGAGCTGCTTTATTCTTATGAATAATTCCTTTAGAAACACTTCCATCTATTGCTGGTATAGCATGCTTGTAAGCGGCAATTGCTGCTTCTTTATCACCGGTCTCAATTGCAGAAACAACTGATTTGACACGTGTTCGCATAGACGATCTGATATGCTTATTATGCATACGTCTTTCTTCTGACTGACGTGCACGTTTCTTAGCTGATGTAATATTAGGCAAGACTATTCTCCACTACTTCCCATATGGGACTATAAAAACAAGGGGCGTATTATGCCCACTTAATTTTCAAACTTCAATGCTCATTTAAGTTTTTATGATATTTATTTTACTTAATTCATAGCCTCTGATGTTTGCTTTGAAAGAACTTCCTTATTCATACCCAGACGTTGGAATAAAAGTTGATCATGTGTTTCACCTGGGTTATCAGTAGTAAGCAAACGTTCTCCATAAAACATGGAGTTGGCACCAGCAAAAAAACATAATGCCTGCATTTCATCATTCATTTCTGTTCTGCCAGCAGACAAACGCACGTATGACTTAGGCATAAGTATTCTGGCTACAGCGATAGTACGAACAAATTCAAACGGGTCTAATTTATCAATCCCATCTAGTGGTGTACCCTTGATCTGAACCAGATCATTAATCGGTACGGATTCTGGTTGTTTTGGGAGATTGGCTAGTTCCTGTAATAATCGTGCACGGTCTCTACGAGTTTCACCCATGCCCAGGATTCCACCAGAACAAACATTAATGCCCGCTTCTCGAACATGGTGTAGTGTCTCAAGACGATCTTGATAGGTTCTTGTTGTAATAACCTCGCCGTAAAATTCAGGTGAAGTATCAAGATTATGATTATAATAATCAAGCCCCGAGTCTTTTAGTTTTAATGCTTGCGATTTGTTTAGCATACCAAGAGTGACACAGGTTTCCATATCAAGCGCCTTAACAGCTTCAACCATGGCAATAACTTTATCCAGACTTTTTTCCGTCGGGTTACGCCATGCAGCTCCCATGCAAAACCGGCTCGCACCATTACTTTTAGCTTCCTTTGCCGCCTGGATGACTTCCGTGAGTGGCATTAATTGTTCGCGTTCTAGACCGGTATTATTCTTTGAACTTTGAGAGCAGTAAGAACAGTCTTCTGGACAAGCACCTGTTTTAATACTTAACAAAGTGCTTATCTGTATTTGATTGGGGTCAAAGTTTTCTCTGTGGATAGTATGAGATTGATAGATAAGATCGTTAAAAGGCAAGTTAAATAAAACTTCTATTTCATTTAGCTTCCAGTTATTTCGGATTTTGTTGGTCATTATTTTTTAAACTCCACATCTTCCCACGGTTCTTTATTGATGATCATTATCTCTCTTATAGAAAGAGGAATCAAAATAAGAATACAAATACCCCATAAAGCCCACCAGTATTGTTGAAAAAAATCACCAGGGGCAAATGTTAGAATTGGTACTAATAGACCAGCTAGGCCGTAGTAATAGTAGGCTGCACGCTGCGTATGATATCCGACCAATGGGTTAGGATGATGTCGAAACATAGCATAAACAAACATCGAAGCACCAAACCAAAATATAAAAAAAGGAAAGGGAATCAATACTGAAATTATATTCCCATAACTAAATAACTTAGCATTTCTTTTAGATTGTTCAGCAGTGACAATTTTATTTGGTAAATCGATCATACTATTCAAGTTCTTTGGTTTTAATTCCGGAGTTTAAAAGAAAGAGTTGTACCTTCAATGATAGTTATCAATAGCTAGATATACT
>JALVEA010000154.1 GCA_027008665.1 Thiotrichaceae bacterium
AATCGCTGTTTGACTTGACTATTATCAATTTTCCTTACAACTCGTGCGGAAATTATAACCGCAAGCATTGTCCCGACACTATGACTGACAATAATAACCTCATCTTGCTTATTATTTTGCAAGACACTAAAAATTTGATCTGCAAAAAAATCCAAGCGTTGTTCTAATAATTTTATATCTCCTGCTGCCCAATGTGCAGTAAAAGCATAGATTCGCAGTAGCCAAAAAACATTAATTCGATCACCAAAGATTTTAGCAAGATAGAGAACAGTGATAAAAACCAGTAGCCCAAATAACCAGCTTAGGGCGGTTAACCCTAATACTGATAATAGCATAATACAAAGTGTACTAAATAGGATAGCGAGTAGCCCTGACAAGGTAATAAAAACAGCAGGGTATAGACCTGTGATTGCAGGTGTACGCGATGTTTTGGCAACTCGTTTTAGCGTCCCTGTGCTGATATAGATCCAAGAGACAGTGATAAAATCAATAAAAATACCTAAGAATGACCTTATCCAATGTTTGCGAATAATATCATCCCAACGTAAAAACTCGTATTGTGTGGTAACTTTTTGCCCTTGCTCTTGTGCTTCAATAGTCCATGCTTGTGAGTATTGATTTTGTTTTTTTCTTGGGTGAATTTTAAGCTTTATACCATTAATTTTGGACTGTTTCTGAGCTTCTTCTTTAAATAGGCGATGATAAAAAGAAGCACCGCGCGGATCAAAGCCAGAGAGATAAAAAACATGACGACGTTGGATATTAGGTTTCATTTTTTTTCTTTAACTGAAAGACCTTGCTTATATAAGGCATTTTTATTTTTTCCTGTCAGTTTTGCGGCTATTTTGGCGGCCTGTTTGAGTGGTAATTCTTGCATTAATACCGATAGCACTTGATCTATACTGCTTTCAAAGCGTTCACTTTGTTGTTGCTTTGCTTTGGCTCCCGCAAGCATAATCACAAACTCACCTTTTTGATGCATTTTATCTTCTAACAACCATTGGTGAAGTTGTTCTAACGTTCCAGAAAAAAATTCTTCGTATAATTTAGTCAGTTCACGCGCTAAGACAACTTTTCTATCCGCACCAAAAATAGATGACATCGTGACAACACAATGGACGATACGATGACTAGATTCATAATACACTTGTGTGTAAACACTTTCACTATTAGCAATTAAGGCCTGTTTTCTGCCTATTTCTTTTGCGGGCAAAAAACCTTCAAAAGAAAATTTATTGGTTGCTAAACCCGCCGCTGATAAGGCAGTAATAAGGGCGCTTGCTCCTGGAATGGGAATCACTTTAAACTGCCTTTCACGCAATGCTTTTACTAAATGATAACCAGGGTCACTAATTAATGGAGTCCCTGCATCACTGACTAAAGCAATCTGTTCTCCATCTGTCAACCATTTAGCCACACTGTCAATCTTTTGCTGTTCATTATGCTCATGTAAGGCAATCAAGTTTTTCTTTATCCCTAAATGATTTAATAATTTTCGTGTATTACGGGTATCTTCTGCACAAATTCGATCAACCAATGACAGCGTTTCTCTCGCTCGTTGGGTGATATCAGCTAGATTTCCTATTGGTGTAGCAACGATATATAATACGCCCTTTTGCTCAGAAGCATTTTCTTGCATAGATTTTTCTCATTTGAAGTAATAGCTTAAACAGTGTTATATTTGAGAGGTACTTTGATAAAACATCAGCATCAACTATAAAAAAATAACAACAACATAGGGATAATATAAACCTATAATTAAGCGGAAACTGCATCATATTCAATAAAAGCGGCTAGCAACTATAAGCTGGGACATGTGAAAATCATAGTCAGGAAGTTCCTAAACCCGTACCCTTTGATTCTGCTCGCACAATCTCTCAGGGAACTAACTCCTTGAGCGGAGTCAAAAGAGTTACAGACAAATAGCTTATTTTATAGCTATCCCACTTTAATATTGATAGCTATAAAATCCAGTCAAAAATACCACCTGTAAAATGGGGCACAACAAAAATGAAACTTTCTTACCACATATCCATTGCTACCATGATCGTCACACTCGGCATCTGTGGTGGTACAACAGCTATTGCATCCCCTCTGAATCAAGCAAATAATAACAGACTTCCCGCAGGGGCAGAGGTGCTACGAGCAAATGATTTATTAAACCGAGGGCAACATCGTGAAGCAGCTAAAGCCTATTTTAATGCTGCACAGATATACAGCTCATCCGATAGAGACCGCCTGATTCTTCAAGCAGCAGAGTTAGCGGTGATGATTTCTGATCGTGCATTAACGGATATTTATCTTTCTGCCTTAAGCCGCCACCTCAATTCAGAAAATCTAATACGTTATCGTTACATTCAAGGACAATTAGCACTTTTAGATGCCCAATATAAGGAAGCACTGCGTCTACTTCCTAAAAATATAACGGGTGTCCCTGAGGGTTTGCAACAAAAGATTTTTACTGCGCGGATGCGTGCGGCTCAATCGAGTGGCGATCCAATTATATTGGCGACTGAATTAATACTGCAAGAGTTCAAACTTAAACAACCCTATTTGGTGAAATTAAATCATGACAGAATCTGGAATCAAATAAATCGCCTCTCTGAAACAAACCTTGATAAGGCTAGAAACAATGTGACCCACCCGACGCTACGTGGCTGGCTTGATCTGAATTATCTGCAACGCATTTCCTCCACTGATTCGGCTCAACTTAATCGTAATATTAGTAAATGGCAACGTAATTTTCCACGTCATCCTGCCAATGAGCGTGCCAATAAAATGTTCAGGAAGACCACAGTCATTCCTTATCGCCCAACCGTTTCAGAGCCTGTAAAACCTATTCCAATGCCCGTTATTAAAGAAGCGGAAATAACAAAACCAATCAATCCTAATAAGCCTATATTGGGTGGAGTAACACCTCCATTACCAAGGACTATTAAACGTGTTGCTATTATTTTGCCACTAACAGGATCACTGAGTTCAATAGGACAATCATTACTTAGTGGCATAAAAAAAGCACAAAGAGATCATGCTTCCAATATACATATGAGAATTTATGACTCCAATAGCGATAATATTAATGCGGTCTATGGTAAAGCCATTAGTGATGGCAAAATAGACTTTGTTATTGGTCCTTTTAGTAAAGATAAAATCGCACAACTGAGTCAAACCCCTAGTTTACCTGTAAATACCCTTGGTTTAAATTATATAGGTCGCTTAAAAGCGGCAACAGGACTGTATCAATTTGGCTTACTCCCTGAAGATGAAACCCTTCAAGTGGCACGAAAAATGTTAAACAAAGGACATAAAAGAATTGCCATTGTCGTGCCTGATTCTAGCTGGGGGCGACGTTTACGCAACAGCTTTACTAATGCTTTCACGCGCAATGGAGGTAAGGCTATTATCACTATTAACTACTCTAAAAAGGGCACAACTTACAATGATATCAAGAAAGCTTTACTAAAAAAGAAAGACAAGATTGATGCCATTTTTCTTGCAGCATCTCCCTCACAAGCCCGTGCTATTCAACCCCTGCTTTATCAGGGCGAGCTTAAAAGCATTCCTGTTTACGCCACTTCACATATTTATTCAGGCTTAGCTAATCAATATCGTAATATTAAGCTAGAAGGTATTCGTTATACTGAAATCCCATGGATTTTAGAAGTCAGCAAAAAAGGCTTACCACAAGATTCCAAATTCCCACGCTTACGTGCATTAGGAATGGATGCGCTCATGGTCGCTAAAGGTATGACAACTATTGTAACAGGGTCTGCACTTAATGGCAGAACGGGGCAGATTCAAATTGGTCCTGATAGGGTCTTACACCGACAATTAAAGTGGGCTAAATTTAATGGTGGCTCACCGATTGGGCTTTCTGAGTAACTTATATCTAAATCCGTAAGGCTGGCACGACATAATCGTCAGTCTTATGGATTTAGTTTAAAGATTATAAAATATGAAATTTTCAATAACTAAAAATAAAAAAAAGCGCATCAAAGACAATAAAAACAAAGGTTTAGAAGCAGAGAAACTTGCCTGTGATTATTTGCAAGCAGCAGGTTTGCAACTTCTTGAGCCTAATTTTTTTAGTCGGTGCGGTGAGATTGATCTCATTATGCAAGAGAATGACACTCTTGTTTTTGTTGAAGTGCGCTACCGTAAAAATCGCAATTTTGGTGGGGCCGCAGCGAGTGTCACTTTTGCTAAGCAACAACGTATTATTAAAACAGCACTGTATTATCAACAGCAAAATCGATTACAAAATACAATGCGCTTTGATGTTATTGCTATTGAAGGTGATAATCTAGCCCAAATTAAATGGATTAAAAATGCATTTTTTGGTGGTTAAAAGTACCCAATAAACGATTAAGAATACCCCTATAAAATATTTCAATGAAAATAGCTAAAAGTACGTCTTATCAAGCTTTTCAGCCTATTAACTAGTCTTTAAATTCAGCAAATATTAAGCATATCCCGAAATAGAGATTGCTCCTTTTTAAATTCTAATACAGAATACATTGCTCATTTCTCTCAATATTAAATATCACTAAATATCGCTGCTAGGGAAAATCATTGATATTTGTCAGGGATACTCTGAATTAAGTAGAGGGTCATCATTAATCTAACAAGATTTGCGAAAGCTAGATTAATCACATTCACCTACTTTGATTCCTGCTAGAAAGGTGTAATAACAGAATTATGAGGTCATACCTATTTGTACTTTGCCACCTATTGAATTTGACATCGATTCGGGCTGCTTCGATATCACATTACCAACTACAATTATTAGGGTAACAAAAACCATTGCAGAGACAATCATCACTTATCATACAATTGAATCTATAAACTCTTTAAGGAGATTTTTAAATGTCTAATCGTAGCCAATTGGCCAACGCTATTCGCGCATTAACCATGGATGCTGTCCAAATTCCTAATTCTGGTCATCCAGGCGCGCCAATGGGAATGGCGGATATCGCTGAAGTTCTTTACAACGATTTTATGAAACACAATCCAACTAACCCTAATTGGGCTGACCGTGACCGCTTTATCATGTCTAATGGTCATGGTTCAATGTTACCTTACTCTGTGTTGCATTTAACGGGTTATGATTTATCAATTGAAGATCTTAAAAGCTTCCGTAAGTTGCACTCTAAGACTCCAGGTCACCCTGAGTATGGTTATGCACCGGGCATCGAGACAACCACGGGGCCACTAGGTCAAGGTATCACTAACGCGGTTGGTTTTGCACTAGCTGAAAAAGTCATGGCGGCCCAGTTCAATAAAGATGGTCATGAAATCGTAGACCATAAGACTTATGTCTTCTTAGGCGATGGTTGTTTAATGGAAGGTGTTTCTCAAGAGGCTATTTCTCTTGCAGGTTCTTTTGGACTTAGCAAACTGATCTGTTTCTACGACGATAATAATATTTCTATTGATGGCAATGTTGATGGTTGGTTTAGTGATAATACGCCAATGCGCTTTGAAGCTTCTAACTGGCATGTACAATCTATCGATGGTCACGATCCAGAGGCAATTAAAGCGGCAACGGAAGCGGCCATTGCATCGGATAAGCCTTCTTTGATTTGTTGTAAGACAATTATCGGTAAGGGTATTGGAACAGCAGGTGAGAAGAAAGAAGGTGGACACAATATCCACGGTGAAGCACTCGGCGAAGCCGCACTTGCTGATGCACGTAAAAATATGGGCTGGGATTATGCACCTTTTGAAATTCCTGAGGATATTTATGCAGGCTGGGATGCAAAAGAAGCAGGAAAAGCCGCAGAAGCCGCATGGGATGAGAAATTCGCAGCTTATGCTGCCGCCTTCCCAGCAGAAGCAGCAGAGTTTACACGTCGTATGGCGGGTGATCTTCCAGCTAACTTCGAAGAAGAAGCACAAAAAGTTATCGCAGCCACTAATGCAGCAGAAGAGTCTCCAGCAACACGGGTTGCATCAAAAGGCGCTCTAAATGGTTTTGCTCCACTACTTCCTGAGTTTTTAGGTGGTTCAGCTGACCTTTCCCCATCAAACAATACCTTCAATGACAAGTCGGTTCGTATTAATGACGACCACGGTTCAGCAGAGATGAATTTTGCAGGCAACTATATCTCTTACGGTGTGCGTGAGTTTGGTATGTCAGCGATTATGAATGGCGTTACCTTGCACGGTGGTTTAATGCCTTACGGTGCTACGTTCTTAATGTTCTCTGAGTATGCGCGTAATGCACTACGCATGGCTGCTCTAATGAAGATTCGTACTATCTTCGTTTATACCCATGACTCTATTGGTCTTGGTGAAGATGGTCCAACGCATCAGTGTGTTGAGCAAATCCCTACACTGCGTATGATTCCAAATATGGCTGTGTGGAGACCTTGCGATACGGTTGAAACGGTTGTGGCATGGAAAGATGCTATTCAAAATGATAAGCGTCCCTCTACATTAGTTTTTTCTCGTCAAAACCTTCCATTCCAAAAACGTGATGAGGCGACCATTGCAAATATTGCTAAAGGCGGTTACATCCTTAAAGACACTGATGGAACGCCAGACGTTATTGTGATAGCAACAGGTTCTGAGGTTCATCTTGCGATGGAGGCGGCTGAAGCTTCTGATAAAAAAGTACGTGTTGTTTCAATGCCTTCGGTTGAAGTATTTGAAGCACAAGATGATGCTTATAAAGAGTCTGTTCTTCCTGCGGCTGTCAGTGCCCGTGTTGCGGTTGAAGCTGCCATTATGGATGGCTGGTGGAAATACGTTGGCACCAACGGCAAAGTGATTGGAATGACAACCTTCGGCGAGTCAGCACCTGCACCAGAGCTATTTGAATACTTTGGTATTACAACAGAAGCAGTAAGCAAAGCGATTAACGAAGTCGCTTAATTTAATTCAAATCCTCCTCCCTTTATCGTTGGGCAGGAGGTTTATCGTTATCAGAGCATGTTCTGATAACGTGATTTTTTTTGTATTTTAAGGTTTATATAAAGATTAGATTATTTTTATTTATTTTTAGGAGAAAATTTATGGCTACAAAAGTTGGAATTAATGGATTTGGTCGTATTGGCCGTATGGTATTTCGTGCAATCAAAAAAGACTTCCCAAGCCTAGAAGTTGTTGCGATCAATGACTTATTAGAGAACGATTATCTTGCTTATATGTTGAAGTACGACACGGCTCACGGACGTTTTGATGGTGACGTAGCGGTTGATGGTGATAACTTTATTATTGATGGAACACAAAAAATTCGTCTTTCTGCGGAGCGTAATCCTGCTGATCTTAAATGGGACGAAATTGGCGCTGAAATCGTTATTGATTGTACGGGTTTCTTCCTAACACAGGAAAGCTGTCAAGCACATATTGATGCAGGTGCAAAAAAAGTGATTCAATCTGCACCTTCTAAAGATGGCGGTCCAATGTTCGTTTATAGCGTAAACCATAATGACTATGATGGAGAAGCGATTGTTTCAGGTGCTTCTTGTACCACTAACTGTCTTGCACCTATCGCTAAAGTTATCAATGACAATTGGGGACTAAAGCGTGGTTTAATGACAACTGTTCACGCAGCAACGGCATCACAAATGACGGTTGATGGTCCTTCTAAGAAGGATTGGCGTGGTGGGCGTTCTGTATTTGAGAATATTATCCCATCTTCAACAGGGGCTGCTAAAGCGGTTGGTGTTGTGCTTCCTGAGCTTAACGGCAAATTAACAGGTATGGCGTTCCGTATTCCTTCAGTTGATGTTTCTGTTGTTGACCTAACTTGTGAACTAGATAAGCCTGCCTCTTATGATGAGATTTGTGCAGCGATCAAAGAAGCTTCTGAAGGTTCTATGAAAGGGACTTTACAGTATACTGATGAGAAAGTTGTTTCATCTGACTTCCGTGGTATTTCTGCTTCCTCTATCTTTGATGCAGGTGCAGGTATTGCATTAGATGATACCTTCGTTAAAGTGGTTTCTTGGTATGACAACGAATATGGCTACACTTGTAATATGCTTCGTTTAACTGAGCACGTTGCTGCTAATTAATTGTCAGGCGTTTTCAATTAAAATAGCTTGGGTTAGATTTTTTTGTAAATAAAAAAATCTAACTCAATCTACAACTTAATGTTTTTTATACTAAAATATAATTTTTTAATATTTATAGAGTCATTGGATAAGAGTTAATAGCAGTTTTTATCCAATCGCTTTATCTTCATAAACTTTTCAAGGGGAATCCTATGTCAATCATTAATATGACTGATCTTGATCTATCTGGCAAACGTGTTTTAATTCGACAAGATCTTAATGTACCAATCAAAGATGGCAAAGTAAGCTCTGATAAACGTATTCGTGCTTCTCTGCCTTCTATTGAATTTTTAGTGAAAGCAGGTGCTCAAGTGATGATTATGTCGCACCTAGGTCGCCCAACAGAAGGCTCTCCTGAAGATCAATTTTCATTAGCCCCTGTTGCTACTCATATGAGTGGTTTATTAAATGCTGAGGTTAAATTAATTACTGATTATCTTGAAAATTCACCCGAGTTAAATGATGGCGATGTGGTTTTACTAGAAAATGTACGTTTTAACCAAGGTGAAAAAGCCAATGATGAAGCGTTATCAAAGCAGTATGCAGCACTTTGCGATGTCTATGTGATGGATGCCTTCGGTACTGCTCACCGCGCACAAGCATCGACACATGGTGCTGGTCAATTTGCACCGACAGCCGCCGCCGGCCCACTACTTGCAGGTGAATTAGAAGCATTAGGCAAAGCCTTAGATAATCCTGCTCGTCCAATGGTTGCCCTAGTGGGGGGAGCAAAAGTTTCTACTAAATTAACGGTTCTTGAATCACTATCCAAAGTCGTTGATCAGCTTATTGTTGGTGGTGGTATTGCCAACACCTTTATTGCCGCAGAAGGTTATAATGTCGGTAAATCACTGTATGAAGAATCGTTAATAGACACCGCTAAAGCATTAAAAGCGAATGCAGAAGCGAATAATGGTAGCATTCCCGTTCCTACTGATGTGGTTTGTGGTAAAGAGTTCTCTGAAACAGCCGAAGCAACCACGATGTCAGTCGCAGATGTTTCTGAGGATGATATGATCTTTGATATTGGCCCTGATTCAGTCGCAGAACTTTGTGAAGTGATTAAGAATGCAGGAACCATTGTTTGGAATGGTCCTGTGGGCGTCTTTGAGTTTGATCAATTTGGTTCAGGTACAAAAGCGATTGCAATGGCTATTGCAGAATCGAAAGGATTCTCAGTTGCAGGAGGTGGTGATACTTTAGCCGCCGTTGATAAATATGATATCGCGGATAAAGTCTCTTATATATCAACAGGTGGTGGTTCATTCTTAGAATTCCTTGAAGGCAAGAAACTCCCTGTTGTCACAATGCTAGAAGAACGCGCTAAAGAATAAGGAAGTTCCTAATAACTTTAGGCATAAAGTTGCAATGATATTGGACTATACTTGTAACTTTATCTGGAAATTGTATTTTAGGATTCAGGTTAAACAAATGCCTTGTCGGTGTTTTCTTAATCTGAATTCTTAAAAATATTTTTTCCCATAACAACAAAAAGGATATAGTCTTTTTCATGAGAAGAACAAAAATTGTTGCGACATTAGGCCCTGCTACTAGTAGCCCTGAGTCAATTGAAGCTATTGTAAAAGCGGGTGTTAATGTCGTCCGCTTGAATTTTTCACACGGAACAGCTGAAGAACACAAAGCACGCGCAGCATTAGTACGTGCGGCGGCAAAAAAAGCCAATCGCTCTGTCGCTATTCTCGCTGATTTACAAGGACCAAAAATCCGAACTGAGAAATTTAAAAACGGTAAAATTGAGCTTAAAGCAGGTGATAAATTTATTCTTGATGCAGGTTTAGCAGCTGATGCAGGTGATCAGTATCAAGTCGGGATTACCTATAAAAATTTACCCAATGATGTCAATGTTTCTGATGAACTCTGGTTGGATGATGGTCGCTTAGTCTTACTCGTTACAGGTATTGATCATCAAAAAATTTACACCGAAGCACTCAATAGTTGTGAACTATCCAACAATAAAGGCATTAACCGCCGTGGTGGCGGTTTGTCTGCGAATGCTTTGACCGAGAAAGATAAACAAGATATTAAATTAGCTGCCGAAATGAATATTGATTTTCTTGCTGTTTCTTTTCCAGAAAGCGGAAAAGATCTGATTCAAGCAAGAGAATTGATGCAAGCCGCAGGTGGCGATGCTGCTATTGTGGCTAAAATTGAACGTGCAGACTCCTTTAAAGAACCCGAAGGTGATGAAGAATCCGTTTTAGATGGTCTTATTAAAGCTTCTGATGTGATTATGGTTGCACGCGGTGATCTTGGCGTTGAGCTTGGCGATGCTAACCTCCCTCATGCACAAAAAATGTTAATTAAACGCTCCAGAGAGTTAGATAAGGCGGTGATTACTGCCACCCAAATGATGGAGAGTATGACCACTAATAATATCCCTACACGAGCCGAAGTATTTGACGTTGCTAACGCAGTAAGAGATGGTACTGATGCAGTAATGTTATCAGGAGAAACTGCGACAGGGCATAATCCAGCGCTTGTTGTTGAGGTTATGGGAAGAATTTGTGAAGAAGCAGAATACTCTTCAGAAGCTACCCAATCGGGTCATCGTCTTGGAGATGAATTTCAACACTGCGACGAAGCGATTGCGATGGCTTCGATGTACATTGGTAATCATATGAACGTCAAGGCAGTTGCCGCTCTAACTGAGTCAGGCTCTACCACACGCTGGATGTCACGTATTAGTTCAGGAACCCCTATTTATGCCTTAACACCGCATCAAAAGACCTGCCGACGGGTTAGTGTTTACCGTGGTGTCTACCCTATATGCCTTGAACAGCCCCCATTAACTGATCCAAAAGAAGCAAATCGTGTCGCTATTGAACATTTATTAGAAAGTGGAGAGGTAGAAAAAGGGGATCTCGTCATTGTTACCAAAGGCGATTTAATTGGTATTAATGGCGGAACCAATATGCTTAAAATTATTAAAATCGGAGAAGATTTAGGCTGTTACTAAACAATAAAGCCCTACATTATACTTTTAAAAACTCTATTTATTATTAACCTATATTAAGGAGAATCACATGGCTCTAATTTCCATGCGTCAACTTTTAGATCATGCCGCAGAAAATAACTACGGCTTACCAGCTTTTAATGTCAACAATATGGAGCAAGTCCACGCAATCATGCAAGCTGCTGATGAGACAAACTCGCCTGTTATTATGCAAGGTTCGGCAGGTGCTCGCGGTTATGCAGGCGAGCCTTTTTTGCGTCATCTGATTATTGCTGCCACCGAAATGTATCCACATATTCCAATTGTTATGCATCAAGATCACGGTTCTGAACCAGCGGTTTGTTTACGTTCAATCCAATCTGGCTTTACCTCTGTTATGATGGATGGTTCATTAGAAGCGGATTGTAAAACACCAGCATCTTTTGAATACAATGTAGCCGTGACGGCTGAAGTGGTAAAAATGGCACATGCAGGCGGTGTATCAGTAGAAGGCGAACTAGGTTGTTTAGGCTCGCTTGAAACTGGCGAAATGGGCGAAGAAGACGGACACGGTGCTGAAGGCAAGCTTGATTTAGATATGCTCTTAACTTCTGTAGAGGAAGCGGCTGATTTCGTTAAAGCAACCAATGTTGATGCACTCGCTATCGCTATTGGAACCTCTCATGGTGCTTATAAATTTACCCAAGAGCCAACAGGCGAAATCTTGCGTATTGACCGTATTGCAGAGATCCACGCCCGTCTTCCTAATACGCATCTTGTTATGCACGGTTCATCCTCTGTACCACAGGATTGGCTAAAGATCATCAATAACTACGGTGGTGATATGGGACAGACTTACGGTGTCCCTGTGACTGAAATCGTTGAAGGTATTAAACATGGTGTTACTAAAGTTAATATCGATACAGACTTGCGTATGGCTTCTACTGGTTCTGTGCGTCGTCATTTACAAGAGAACCCATCAAACTTCGACCCACGTAAATTCCTTAAAGAAGCCACTAATGGCATGAAGGAAATCTGTAAAGCACGTTATGAAGCGTTTGGTTGTGCTGGTAATGCAAGCAAAATCGGTAAGATCTACTCACTAGACGAAATGTCTCAACGTTATAGTGCAGGTGATTTGGATCAAAAAATTTCTTAATCAGAAATATTTTAGACTAAAATAATAATAAGGGGATGCTATTAGCATCCCCTTATTTACATTATCTTATTGAACAACTCAAGCAAGGGTAAGCAACAGCTCAATATAATC
>JALVEA010000155.1 GCA_027008665.1 Thiotrichaceae bacterium
GAACAACATAAAGGCAGTATGTCGAGTACCGCGTTTCATTTTCATCATCAAATTAATCAAACAGGGGTGGCTAAATTATTTGAAGGTATTGATGGTTATGAAAATGGCGAACAACGACGTGATTTTATCTATATCGACGATGTCGTTGCAGTGAATTTATGGTTTTTAGATAATCCAGATAAATCAGGCATTTTCAATCTAGGGACAGGACGTTCACAGTCCTTTAATGATATGGCAAATGCTGTCATAAAATGGCATGGCAAGGGAAAGATTGAGTATATTCCTTTCCCAGAGCATCTAAAAGGCGCGTATCAAAGCTTTACCGAAGCTGATATTAGCTATTTACGCGCAGTTGGATACAAGGGAAAATTTAAAAACGTGCAACAAGGGGTTAAATGCTATTTAGATTGGATGAGCAAAAAACAAACATAAAAAGACAAATATAATTGATAGAATAATCATCGCCTAAAATACACTCACCCTAGTGTCACTAGTTTACGGAAAGATTTTACATCTTTAATCGTAATATGCTTCTCTTGCATGCTAATACAGCCTTCCTCAACTAGCCGTCTAAAGGTACGTGACAAGGTTTCAGGCTTAATCGAAAGTCGTGAGGCAATCACATGTTTAGGAGCAATCAGATCCACCCCAACCTCTCCTGCTTCTTCCTGAACACCTGTTAATAAATAAACTGCCAAACGATGCATTGCATTATGTAAAGTAAGACGGTCTATCTCACTGAGTAAATGATGTGTACGTTGACTGATTCGCATCATAATGGAAAAACAACTATCAATAGAAGTACGCAGTTCATTAATATAGGCATCTGCATTTATTTTAAAAATAATACTTTTTCGAATCGCAAAACAATTCACAGGATACCCCTCAAACTTACCAAAAACAGCAGCCTCAGCAAAGCTTCCGCCTGCATTGATAATTTCAATCACCTTCTCATCCCCCTCTGAGGACAGGCGCGTTAATTTAACCTGCCCCTCTTCAAGATAAAAGAAATCAGTAATCGCTTGCCCCTGCTCAAATAATTTTTGTCCCGCACCAAGCTCTACTATGCGTGAATGTTCTGCTATTCTCTGAAAACTCGCATCAGACAAGTCTGCAAACAAGGATGTTGCATATAATAATTTTTTTTGAAGATCGGTTAATTGCATAAATATTAGGCTCTTTAATAATTTTCAATGCATTCTACCTTGATAGATAGTCTATCACCAAGAAATGAACCGTTTCTGATATAAAAATATTGTTTTTCAGTTTATACTCCCCTCCCCTAAAATTAGGCTACTTTAAGCAAATAAACACCACTAATCAGCAAATAACTCAATTCGTCGCCAACAGGATGCATAAGATTTATTTATTGGGCATTATGATCCTATCTCCAGCAAATACAGTACAAACTTCCTTAATACAACAAATTAAACGATTTTTATCTAGCAAAGAAATATACTTAACATGACCACAAAGCAACAAGAAAATGAGTTTAGGAAATTTCAAATGATGATTTTACCCATATTGCTTGGAACTTCCTTACTTCATTTGTAAATAATTTTTCTGTTGTTAGCCCCGAGAGTTCCTTGTGAACTCGCTTATCACACTAGAAGTTTCCCCTAACTTTTACTGTGATTTTGAGCCAGACCTTGTGTCTGGCTTTTTTATGTTCGTAGCATACCTTTATTAATCTTTAAAACTACTTAAATCAATTTGTACTCACTCTCACACTAAGGCAAAATCAAAGTCTTTTAAGACTGAGCATTTAATCGGAAACGAAAGTTAAAAGGCAGTTTCAGATGTTATTGAATCCTTTCCCTACTCAGCAAAGAATACGCAGAATAATGAACTTATGAATAAAAATGATATAAAAAATGCGGGACTAAAAATAACACTTCCCCGTACCAAAATTCTAAAAATATTAGAGACATCCGAAAAGCGTCATATGACAGCAGAGGATGTTTACCGTATCTTATTAGCCGATGATGAAGGCGCGATTGCACTTGCAACAGTATACCGCGTCTTAACGCAGTTTGAAGCGGCAGACCTTGTTATTCGCCATAATTTTGAAAGCGGTCAAGCTGTTTTTGAGCTAAATAATAATGAACACCATGATCATATGGTTTGTATGCGCACGGGTAAAATTGTTGAGTTTCATGATGAAATCATTGAACAAAGACAACGTGAAATTGCAAAAAAACACGGATTTAAACTCGTTGATCATGCCTTAACGCTATACGGTGAATTTGAGGAATCTCCAAAGATGAATAAACAATGAAATATAAAGACTTGCGTGACTTTATTGCCCAATTAGAACAACAGGGCGAATTAAAACGCATCCATACGGAAGTTGATCCTAATCTGGAAATGACTGAAATTTGTGATCGTGTATTACGTGCTGAGGGCCCTGCACTCTTATTTGAAAATCCAAAAGGACACTCTACCCCCGTACTTGCTAATTTATTTGGTACTCCCAAACGGGTGGCAATGGGGATGGGGGAAGATTCTGTAGAAGCTTTGCGTGAAGTGGGTCGTTTACTTGCAATGCTCAAACAACCTGAGCCACCTAAAGGAATGAAAGATGCTTGGAATGCGCTCCCCATCTTTCGCAAAGTTCTCGATATGGCACCTAAAAAAGTCAACCGCGCTCCTTGCCAGCAAGTCATTATTGAAAAAGAAGCCATAGACCTTGGCAATATCCCTATTCAAACCTGTTGGCCAGGGGATATTGCCCCTCTGATTACATGGGGATTAGTCATCACCAAAGGACCGCATCAAAAACGGCAGAATATTGGCATCTATCGCCAACAAGTCATCGGAAAAAATCGCGTTATTATGCGTTGGCTCTCCCATCGTGGCGGTGCATTAGATTTTAAAGAATGGCAACAACAACACCCTAATCAACCCTTCCCCATCGCCGTTGCTTTAGGTGCAGACCCTGCCACTATTTTAGCGGCTGTTACCCCCATTCCTGATTCTTTATCTGAATACGCCTTTGCAGGTTTATTGCGTGGTTCACGTTCCGAGGTGGTCAATTGCATTGATAAGAAAATACCATTACAAGTCCCAGCCTCCGCTGAATATGTATTAGAAGGCTATATCTACCCTGATGATATGGCATCTGAGGGGCCTTATGGTGATCATACGGGTTATTATAATGAGGTTGATCAATTTCCTGTTTTTACCATCGAACGTATAACCCATCGCAAAGATCCTATTTACCACAGCACCTATACAGGTCGTCCACCTGATGAACCTGCAATTCTTGGTGTGGCATTAAATGAAGTTTTTATACCCATCTTGCAAAAACAATTCCCTGAAATTATTGATTTTTACCTACCACCTGAAGGCTGTTCTTACCGCATGGCAGTAGTGAGTATGAAAAAACAATATGCAGGACATGCTAAACGAGTAATGCTAGGAGTATGGTCATTTCTACGTCAATTTATGTATACCAAATTTGTTATTGTGGTCGATGATGATGTCAATGCTCGCAACTGG
>JALVEA010000156.1 GCA_027008665.1 Thiotrichaceae bacterium
AAAATCCAGCTCTCTAAATAAAAATAACCACAGTAGCGTTGCTGTAATACCACTCACAAAAGTGAGTAAGCCTAGGGCTGTAAAAAAATTAGGTAAAATAAGGTGGCTATTATTAAGGTAGATTTGATCTGCCATAAAGCGTGTAAAAACTAGCTGTATAAGACTGCTTAGCACCAAGGAAAACGACATTAGCCACGTCACAGAGACTAAAAATTCACTCAGCCAATAAGAGGAGGTGCTTTGATTGCTTAGCCCAATAACACCCACTAACATAATACCTAAAATAGAAAGTACCCAAGGCCCTGAGCTGATCGCTCCTGCATAGGCATAGGTTTTTGCAAGCCCTAACCAACTATCATTTTTTAATAATTTTTTAAGCTCAAAGCCAATTCCAGCCATTCTTTATACCTTTTTTTTATAAAATTATGAATGACAAACTAAAAACTCCTATTGTTATAATTTTTTCTGTCGGTTAATTAAGGAGTTACAATTCGGTTATTAGTTCGGTTACTAGTTCAAGATAGGACAAATAAAGCACATCCTTCAATAAGCTCAGGATGTCCCTATCTTAAACTGATAACCTATAATTCTACAATAATGGTACCCAAATAACTTATTTTTATAGAGTCAATAGTTTGGAACATTACTGTTAATTAAACTGGCAAGTTGTTAGGAACTTCCTTACTGCAATGAATAACTAAAATACCGCAGACTAGCATTGCTATCTAAAGCTCCATCAGGGTAAAGATCACTTACATCACCCCCAAAGGCGGCATTGTTACCATTGTAGTAAACACGTAATTTATTGGGATTGGCTAATAAACTGCGCGCTAATTTCAATTCAACAATATTACCACTACTTTGTGATGCGATAGTTCCTTTAAAGCTCCAACTCCAATCGCTACCTGAACCTATGTATTGATAAAGGGTTGTGCCTTCTATCATATACTCTGCTCCTAAATCGCCTGTTTGATAACCTGATGCTTTGTTTTCATCACTATCCAAAAATATCTGATACCCCCAGAAACCACTGGTATCAATAGCATCTTTGGTTTTATAAGCAAGGTATAGATCAGTAGCATCATGAGCAAACCAGCCTTGTAGCCAGTTGATCTTATTATTAACTCCTGTGATATCATCAGGGTCTGTCCCAAAGGATTGCAGTCCAGCCCAATCGCTCAGATCTCCATCTACACTAATGCTTGCATTTCCATTTGAAGTCTCACCTCCTGATGTAGTGACTGTAATCGTAATTGTTGCTGTATTGCTGTTAGTCTGACCATCATTAGCAGTAAATTGGAAACTATCATTTCCTATATAACCTGCTTCTGGCTGATAGCTTAGATTAGGTGCAGTACCTGATAAACTTCCATGAGAGGGTTGAGTGCTGATGTTGTATGTCAAAGTCGTTGCTGGATCAATATCACTCGCCGTTAAAACAATTGCTTTTGAGCTGTCTTTATTGGTTGAAATACTTTGATTATTTGCAACAGGTGGATGATTGCTATTACTTCCACCACCTGCCTGTGCTTCTAAACATAAGGTCAAGGTTGATTCTAAGACATTCCATGCTTCGGCATCGTTTGCAGAGGCGGTTGAAACGCCAATTTGACCATAGCGAGGATTATTCACATCCGAAATACGATCCGTTAGAATTTTTTCATCGATTAACTGAGCCGCAAAGGGTTTATCATCTAGCAGTAAGGCTAAACGCGCTACCTGAGCGTAGATTCTAGCTTCACCATTTAGCAGGTTTTCATCACTTGGCACCAAACAATCAGCAGGGACATTGCTAGCAGTACAAGCAGCAACATTAGTACCTGCAAACGTTAGATATTCAGGAATTTTTTGATTCGCTTGATAATAATTTTTAAAGAAAGCGAGGCTACGTTGTGCCGCTTCAAGTGCCTGTTGACGTTGCGTGCTATTGAGTAAATCATCATCTACATTGGAAACATTTGCTAAATGCAGTGCAATCCATAGCACCTGAATCACTTTGAGATGCTTGCCTTGATTAATATCACGATTCTCAAAATCACCCGTCCATTCTCCATCTTCTTGTAAGCCATTATAAAAAAGACCTGGAACCGCTGGTACTTCTGAGTTTAGTAATAATTTAACCGATTCTTGCAAACTTGCCTTCCAGCGAGGATCAAGTTTAGCCGCCTCTGCAATGGTATAAAGATCATTATAATCAACAGGGATAGGATCAATAGAAAGTTTACCTACTGCGGTGGCAATGGCATTAGGTGTGAGCGTATTATCCGTTGTCCCTGCCCAATCCCATGCATAAGCGACAATACCGTCTTGATAGCTTGGGAATAGCTTTGTTGCTGAGTAACCACGGTCTGTTACGGTGGTGCGATACAGACCTGTCAATAATTTAGCGGCTAATTCTTTAGCATCTGCTACCCCTTGAGCAGATGCGCCAAAGGCAGGTTCACCATCTAATAAACCACGAATCACTCGAAAATCATCCAAGGGTGCATTAGCGTTTAACCATTGGTCATCAAAACTAACTAATGGCTTTTGACGATCACGATCAATTGCCCAGTTGACTGTATGATAAAGTGGATCAGCCATTACTTCAGCAATATAACGACGTGATTCCTCCCATGCTGTTTGATTTCCCATACAAGCCGCGGTGCGAAGCATTAACCCCATATGTTCTGCACTGACATGATGTCCATGTGCATAAATCTCGGTTAACCCTGCATTATTTAGTAAATTAGTATAAATACCAGCATTAAGAGGGATAGGCTTATCGCTATGGCGCATTTTATTAAGAATAAAGTTTAAACCACTTTGTGCCGCTTCTTGACGCTCTGTACTCGCCCAGTTTAATGCAGGAAAAGGTTCAACCGTAGGTTCTGCGATGGTTTCTAAAGTCAATTCAATTAAGGCAAATTGCCCCACTTTGACATTAATGCCATACCATTCTAGGGCTGTTTGTGTAACAGCGGTATTACCTGAGTCACCATTGCTATCAGGCGTTTTTACCGTTGCACTACTCACCTTATAGCCTGTGGGTGCATGGTATTGAATCCCAATCGTTTGCGGATTATTCACCAAGGGAAGTTTTAAACCTGAGTAATTCAGCACATACAGATAATGCTTAGTAGCACTCGGACGAGAGACTTCAATATGCACTCCTTGTTGAGGTGCATTAACAATCACATAATCATCACTATGAGTACGCACTAATTGTTCTAAATCGGCTAAATTCTCATTAGCAAGCGTTAAACCTGCATCAAAGGGAAAAAACTCCCTGCCTTTAATATCCGCACGATAAACAGCAACGCCACCGTTGCTATTATTATCAAAATTGATATTAGCACGCGGTAAAGCGGTGGTTCCTGTCGAAAGATTAAAGAGGTCTTTAAAAATGCTTTGTGTGCGGACATTACCATTTTCATCCATTGTGCCCGGAACAGAACCCGTTGCAAACACAAAGCCTCCATCACGTACAAATTGTTTAATGGTTTCAGCAGAGGC
>JALVEA010000157.1 GCA_027008665.1 Thiotrichaceae bacterium
AAGTCAGTCAAAGCGATGATGACGTTGATGCCATTGCAACGAAGGTTAATCAAGCCTTAGCACAAGGTATTCCTGTTTTGTATATCCATCATGATGGCGATCAAAAAGCACTCGGCAAAGCACTTTTCTCATCCGTATTTGATGTCACCTATCAATGGGATAATTACTGGAAACGTTTAAGCCTACAAAATTATAATCCCGTTAATGATATTGGCAATTTATCCCCTGATATTGCCAAAATAAAAACCCTTTTCCAGCACCTTAAACAACAGGATTACAGCTTTAACTGGAATGAATGTGAGGATGATTATTGTTCTGCTGTCACGGGTTTGGACACAGAATTTATACAAGGTGCAAGCACTGTACGCGATATAATGCGCAGTTTTGATTCCAATAAGAAAAATATTTTTAGTGAAGACGGTTATCGTCTACAAAAATTACTGGCTTTAACGGGGGATAAATTCCGTCAGAATGTGAGTTTTCCAATGGATAAAATTACCACAGATGACACGGAATTTATGAAATCCTACTATGCCGATTATGCGGTCTATAATTATCGTCCTATTAACCCTGCACAGACTGATATGGGGAATTTTAGCCGTAGCGATTTTAGTCATATTACACCTGTTCTAAGAACAGTTAACCTAAATAGCACCAAAAGATTCCGTTCCACAGGGGCTTATGCCTTACCTGGAAAAACGGTCACTGTCACACGTACCGATCAAAGTAATGTTAAAGTATCCGTCTTTATTAATACCTTACGTGCAGGTTCTACCCATGAATGGGAAAAGAATGGTTATAAACGCCCTAAATTTTTGCAAAGTCAGCATATAGAGATTAAATCAGGGGAAACCATTCGCTTTACATCACCTTATGGGGGACCTTTGCAGGTCTCCTTTGATAAAAAAGACTTACCCGTATCGTTTAACTTCCAAAATGTAGGAGAACATGCCTATTGGTCTAGCCCTGCTGATAATGCTTCTTTTGCACAAAAGCTATCAGCAAATGAGTTTGACTGGGCTGAAATTGCCACCGCAGGTTTTGAAGTACATTCAAAACTAGACAAAATGATAGAGTCTATTAACGACGAAAAATGGGGCGGTACAGCCGAGGGGCTTGCAAATGCGGTGGTTAAATACACCAGCAACTATCCGCATGTTTTAGCAGGATTTAAAGGCGAAGGAGTCGATGCTGTCCCCGAAATTCACGATTGGGCGACCTCCAAAGGCTTAACCATTGAAACCATCGATAAAATGAAGCACATGAATGCAGATCAGGCAACTTGTGGTTATGGTTGCTCGGGCAATCCTTACGATGCCTACTGGGCATTTAATCCGATTGGTCATGGCGACATTCATGAAATGGGTCATAGCTTACAAATGAAACGCTTTGAAGGCTTCCCTAATCATGCGGCAACTAATACCTTCTCTTATTACACCAAGTCAAGGTATTTTGCAGATACCAATCAAGATCCAGATTGCCAAGGTTTACCGTTTAAATCGCTATTTGAAACCATACAAAGTTCAGTTGGTCAGGCAGATATTAAAAGCTATCTTAAAACCAATCTATGGGACAAAGCAGGGCTAGGCGAACAATATTTGCTTAAAATAGAAGCCATGATGCACGCAGAAAAAATGGGTAAGCTAGAAAACGGTTGGCATGTATTAGCAAGAGTGCATATTTTAGAACGCGAAATGCGCCGTGCCAAACAAGACTGGGAAAATCGCAAGGTATCGGTTGGTTTTTCAAATTATACACTCGATGAAATCAATGCCATTGGAGACAATGATTGGCTTGTTATCGCCTACTCCTATGCCGCAGAGCTAGACTATCGCAACTACTTCGATATGATGGGCATCCCCTATAGTGATAAAGCCCGTGAACAAATCGCCAGCTTCGGCTTCGATGCCGCACCTAAAGCCCTCTTTGTTTCAACCAAAACAGGCTACTGTGCCACCGATGAATATGGTCGATTATTTGACCGCCCTACTTTGGTGATTGATGGCAAAACGACTTATGCTTATTAATTAAACCATAGCCCGACGGGGTATATTACCCCGTCGAAACGTTTCAACTTAGCCTATGGAACCTTATAACTAGGAGAAGAAATAAATTCCTCAGCTTGTTTTGGTAAGAGTATCACTAAATCCTAACCTTTAATCCTATCCATTTACTGTATTTGCTTGAAGGATTGTTTTAATGGCTCCTCTGGTTTTAAGCTTAAATTTAAGGGAAGCTCCAAGTAATTAAACGATCTAATAGGAGATAAGAGATGAAAAGGATATTACTGATTAAAATATTGTTAGCAACTCTATTGTGGTTAGTAAGTACAATTTTTACACCTGCGTTTGCATGGCCTGAGGTTGATGCAATGAATATGTGTAATCGACCAGTGCAAATTATTCGTGTTTATCAGGGTGCTGCTAAGGGATGGGCTAACCGTGATAATTATATAGCCACTTATAAACGGCGTATTTATGCGGCTAATTGTCCTCAGATAAGATCTACTAAAAGAGCCTTTAAAAGGAGAATTTATCGTAAGCTAAAACGAAAAAATCATCGTAAAAGAAATCACTGTCGCTCTTGTTATAAGAAAGCTTATCGCGCGGGATATCAAGCGGCAAGCATTAGGCGCAGTGGTCGAGTTTCTCGTAAAAAACGTAGGTTAAGACATAGTGCTTATCGCAGTCATGCGGCAGAAGTGGCTGATTGTAAACGTGTAGATTGGGCGAACCGAGCGAATCACGCTCGTGTTATTGCGGCTTGGTAGTCTTTTCCTTTTTTACAAAATTGTTGTTCATTATCGTAAAACCTTTTAATTGGGAATATACTCTAGCAAAACATAAATTGTGAGAGAGAGTATGAGCGAAAGTGGACAAAAATTACAAGGTGTTAAATACCGTGGTGCGGAGAAGGTCGCACGTATACCAATTAAAGTAGTACCGAGCACTCAAATAAAGCGCAAACCTGCATGGATTCGTGCTAAAGCACCGACTACATCAGAAGTAAAGAAACTACGCAAAATTTTACGTGAGCAAAAACTGGTAACGGTTTGTGAGGAGGCGGCTTGTCCTAATTTGGGCGAATGTTTTACCAAAGGAACGGCTACTTTTATGATTATGGGTGATGTTTGCACTCGCCGTTGTCCCTTTTGTGATGTCGGTCATGGTCGTCCGAATCCTTTAGATCATAATGAACCACAAAATTTAGCCAAAACAATTCAGGCAATGAAACTGAATTATGTCGTGATTACTTCAGTTGACCGCGATGATTTACGCGATGGAGGAGCAGGACATTTTGTGGCTTGTATTCAAAAAGTGCGTGAATATAATCCTGCCACTCGTATTGAAATACTAACGCCTGATTTTAGAGGACGAATGGATATTGCGCTTGAGATTATCAGTCAATCTCCACCTGATGTCTTTAATCATAATCTAGAAACGGTTCCACGTTTATATAAAAAAGCCCGTCCCGGTGC
>JALVEA010000158.1 GCA_027008665.1 Thiotrichaceae bacterium
TTTTACCATAAATAAGGTGTAATCCGCCTTTTCCTTCTTCAGTGTTCGTGTCAGTATTAGCGGATGAATTTTGGGGCGAAAAAATAAGATTTTTTTGTGTAAAAGGCCCAAAGGCTTCGATATTTAGCTCAAGTAATTTCATGATTGTCTTTCATCTGTTGATTGAATCAACAACTGGAAAAGATGCGCTTTGGCACTTTGTTGTAAATCATGCCATTGCTCATTGTTTTTAAGATTAAAATATTCTTCCCCTTGTAAATACTCCTCCGGTAGCGGTAATGTTTGCAGTATTTCACTCACCCACTGTTGTAAATTTTCCTTATCTTCTATTTCTTCTATTTCATTTAAGTGCAAATAGCGCAATAACTCACCAATTGAATCCTCAGCTTGTAGTGCTTGTTCTTGATTAATTACCGCTGTGGTTTTAATTTGAATTTTTTCTAACCAAAGATTGCCCAAAACATTTGCTAAAGCACGAAACTCTTGTTGCCAATAATCAATCTGTGCTTGTAATTCATGATGCACGGGGCTTTGCCCTTGAAGAATCAAACGAATCGCCAGAAAATGTTGAGGATGAGCGGCTTGTTTGTCCAAAAGTCGCTGTTCTGTTGCGTCTAAAATCGCATCGACGGAATGATACTCACTGACATCAAGGGTGCAACTAAACCAGCGTAATACATCCAGCGGTTTATGTTCTACTTTAATAATTTGTTGTTGCTCTACTTCCACCAAAGTACAGCCTTTGCCTTGTTCATCACTTTCACGAATATGGCGACCTTGAAGATTGCCTGGAAATATAATCCACGGGTCTTCACTTAGTACTTCACGCTGATGCACATGCCCTAATGCCCAATATTGATAATGCTTTTGTTTTAAGCCCTCTAAGGTACAAGGGGCATAAGTATCATGCCCTTCACGACCATTTAAAGAGGTGTGTAATAGGCCAATATTAAAATAATCAGGTTTAGCTTGAGGATATTTTAAGCTCAAATCGGTGGTAATTTTACCTTTAAGAAAACTCTGTCCATGCAGGGCAACTTGTAATGACTCAATAAGCATCGTTTCTGCTTTGCGGGCATTAAATAAATGCGTATTTTCAGGTAAACGTAATGATTTACTTAATTGACTGCTAGCATCATGGTTGCCAGAGACCATATAAACAGAAATCCCTGCCTGTTTGAGCTTGCCCATACAATTTATAAAATAAAGACCTGTATTATAATCCTTCCAATCGCCATCGTATAAATCGCCTGCAAGAAGCACAAAATCAACCTGTTCCTCAATCGCAAGTTCGATCAGTTTATTAAACGCTTGACGGGTTGCTCCTCTGATCTGCTCAAGCGGTGCGCCTTCATAACGTGCTAAACCACGCAAGGGGCTGTCTAAATGAAGATCAGCAGCATGAAGGAATTTCATATCATTACCTATTTTTATTAAAAATCAAAACTCACATTGGCGCGAAATTTTTTGAACCGATGAGCTTGGATCAATTTCCCTACTCCATTTTAAAACAGGCACGTTTTTATTAGGTTGTTGATCATAATTAAGCCAAAATATTTCCCGTACTGCTTTTTGTTCGGTATAACGGGCATCGTAGCCAAGAAAACGGATATATTCAGAATGGCGACGTGCTTTATTTAAATCATCAAAAAAACCAAAAGAAATGGCATTTTTATAAGGACCAGATTCAATCAGATGATATTTTTTGGCATCTGGATTTTTGCTATCATCAGACTTTTTAATATCCTCAATAATTTTAAGTGCGTCCTCACGGCTCTCCTGCGCGACTAAATAGACTAAATAGTTTAGTGTATCTTTTGTTTTTTGGCGCACAATATTAACCGATAAATCCATTTTTTTTAATTGTTTAGCAACCAGTCGAGTCGCTTTTTCACTATTGTAAGGCCCTACCGTATAACAGAGGGCGCTTTTTGTTGAAGACATATTCGAATTTACCTTATCCTCTATTAGCTCAATAGAGGGAATACCTGATTTACTAGCAGTCGGTGGCGTATAGATGGGATTAGCCAATAGGAAAACCATAGTGAAGTAAGTAATATTTGCCAATAACAACACAACAATCAGTAGACGCATAGTCATTATTCCGCGACAGAAGGCTTGGTGATTGATTTTGAAGTGCTAAATTCTGCAATTAATTGTAATCCTTGCATTAGCCAATCATCTTCTCGTTGCGTTGATTGATTAAGATACGGTTGCAATATATTTGCATCTCCACCACAAAGTATGATTTTTACTGGATACATTATTTTTGATTTTCCCCTTAAGTCATTCATTTTAAGTAGCTCAACTTCCATTCGGGAAGATATACCATTTATCGCTTCAACTAAACCATAAACACGACCACTTGCTAAAGCATCGGCAGTATTATTGGCAAATAAGGATATTTTTGTTGTGTTTTCAAGCGTTAATAAACTTGCTTTTTGAATTAATTGATTAGAAAACTGTGCTAAACCGGGTAAAATAAGACCGCCGAGATGCTTACCCTCTGCGGTCAATGCATCAATAGTCACCGCAGTGCCACAACTTATAATAATACAATGCCGATTAGGGATAAGATGATGTGCTGTAATCATTCCTAAAAAACGATCAGCCCCTAAACGCGATGGCTCAATATAAGCATTGCTAACACCATAAGATTTAGTTTGAGAGCGGATAATATATTGTTTTATTTTTAATTTTTGACAACTATCCTCTATTTTTTTAGCAAAATCTTCACCTAAAACAGAAACTAAAATCAACTTAACAATAGCATGATCAGAGCTTGTTGCCGTTTTTGTAAGTAAATTTATTAATAAAATATCCGCCGAGTCTTGAGAATAATCTTGAGCAAATTGCTTTGAGCGTTTCCCTGCACTATAAAAAGCCCATTTTAAGCGACTATTACCCGCATCAGCCAATAAAATCATATATTACCTTTTTTTAGACGTATCTCTGCTGATGAATAATGCGTTAATTGCCCTGACATTAGTTCAATCACAATACGCCCTTGTTTATCAAGCCCTCGCACAATACCTGATAACTCCTTATGCTGTTGCAATACCCGCACTTGCTGACCATAAAGTACATCCCATTGTTGCCATTTTTTTTGAAATTGCTCCAAATCTAGATAATTAAAACATTGTAAATCATTAATTAAATGTTCCAATAACAAGGCTAATAATTGATTTCGATTAATCCGCTTTTCTAGTACCTCACTTAAACTAATCCAAGGCTGATCAATTTGCTCTCCTTCTGCTATCGACATATTGATATTTAAACCAATACCAATAATAAGACTCAAGCCCGAAGGATGAGATGCCTCAACTGAGGAAGAAACCGACTCAATCAATATCCCCCCCATTTTCAAACCCTGCCAATAAATATCATTCGGCCATTTGACCCCATGACCCGATAAACCTATTTTTTGCAATGCCTTTACAATCGACAATCCCACAACAAGACT
>JALVEA010000159.1 GCA_027008665.1 Thiotrichaceae bacterium
TATCAGCTCTGCAAATTCTACAAATCCAAGCCTGATCATTCCTGCTATTCCTCAGCAACAAACAAGCGTTAGTCCCGCTAAAGAGGCTAGTGAAATTTTGACAATAAACAAAGCAGTGGAGCTGAATTATCCTCAATCAATACCGCAACAATTACGTGAGTTATTAGCTAAACACTTAGAAGGATTTAAGATTCCAGAACAAGCCCAGCGTTTATTGAATTATTTTGCAAAATGTCTTAAAGAGCGCCATATACGCAATCCCATTGCCTATTTTATTAGCTTAAAAAAGCGTTTATTCGACGGGAAACTTGATTTAAGTGAAACCGAATACCAAAGCGACGTTGATGCAACTAAAAAAGCACAAGCGGAGAAAACACAGGCCGGAATCGCCTATAGCAACGCGGTAGCGGATCTGCAACTTTTGAAAAAAGTAATTGAGAATGTAAGCAGTAGCAAAAAATGCACCTTTGAGGAAGCGTTGCAGGAGATGAACTATGTCAATATTTGGAAGAAAGCAAACGAATGTTTAGCCACTACAAAAGAAGCTTTAAAGAAGGCTCAATTTCAGGCTGGAGAGGTTTTGTAAACCCCATTGCGCTAAATTATTGTTTTTATAGATGCAACGCCAACGAGTTGCTAACTTCATCTCATGCTGGCGCTAAATTTCCTCGGAATCGAGTGCTTTAGCCTCGTTTAGCAGGGCTAAAGCCACTGCTTCCAAGTAAAATGTGAATAAATTCACAGAATATTTATCCAATCATCCTTAGAATTAACACAATAAAAATTTATTTTAAATAATAAAAAACGGATTTATTCAATATATCGAGAAAAGATAATGAAAAAGAGAAAACAATATAATCAAGCAATGCTTTTAATCATTATTGTGTCTAGCGTGATACTCAATTTAACCGAACGTTGGGAACACCTTCACTAGTAGGTTGCTCTACATATCAGGAGTATTTAATATGAATTCCGCAATCAATAGAGATATAGAATTTTTTACAAAATGTGGTGTTTTTTTTGGAGGGTTTCAGAATCAACTCGGTTGGTTCTTCTTTGGCTTTGGTCTTATATTCTTTTGGATATTTGGCATGAATGCTGATTTATCGTTCTTACGCTATACTGGAAACACTATAACGGTACAAGGAATTGCTACAGATTCGATTGAAACGAGATTCTCAGAGAATGAAACACCTATATTTGAAAATCACTATAAGTTTACAACTAAAGAAGGAATTGAATTTGAAGAATTCTCATATTCCACAGGTCAAGATATTCAAATTGGTAAAACAATTACAGTAGAATACCCAGAAGGAAAGCCAGAATACTCTAGAATTGTGGGTATGAAACGAGAAATATTTGGGACAGTTGCACTTTTTGTCGTAATTTTTCCCATTATTGGTCTAGTCTACATATTTTCTAACATTAAAAAATCCCTGCGTGGGATAAAACTCCTTAAATATGGTCGGCTAACGAAGGGGAAATTAATATCAAAAACACCTACAAATACAAGAATTAATGGCCAGACTGTTTATAAATTAACTTTTCATTTCCAAGACGCTCTGGGAAATAAATTTTTTGTTTCAGAAAAAACACATTTGCTTCACTTACTAGAAGATACCCCCGAAAAAAGGCTACTGTATCTACAAAGTAATCCCAATTGTGCAACAATGCTTGATACACTACCTACTGCACCTCTAATCGATGAAACAGGCAATGTCAAATCCTTATCCATCAAACTTTTTCCCATATTAATCCCATTGGCTATAATTGTGGGGCATGGTTCATATCTAGCAATCAAGTTTATAGGATAAATACCAAACTAACTCTATATGATAACAATTAGCTTGAATATTTCTAGCTCTTCTATAACTCACCTGACGACATTGGCATGGGAAAACATCTTAGCGGTTGATTTTTATTTTTCTAGCACCTATCTCTATCTCACTAGATAATGTCAAATACAGAAAATATAAACCAATGAGAAATTTGCATGATTACACAGCATGAAACAACGGGTATACCCCTTACAGAACACAAATTCGCCCAATACGTTCGCTTACTAGGAAAAGGTAAAACAGGCTCTAGAAACCTTACTTACCAAGAATCAAAAGATGCGATGACAATGATTCTAAAAGGAGAGGTAGAGCCTGAACAGCTCGGTGCTTTCATGATGCTTATGCGTTATCAGGAAGAAAGCGGTGAGGAGCTAGCAGGTTTTGTTGATGCGACTTATGATGTGTTAGATATTCCTGACAACATGCCAACGGTTGATTTAGATTGGTCAAGCTATGCGGGTAAGGCACGTCGTTTACCGTGGTTTGTATTGTCCACATTATTATTGGCTGAAAATGGAATTTCTATTTTAATGCACGGAGAGGGTCATCATACTCACGGTCGAATTTACACAGAGCAAGTGCTTGAATTATTAAATATTCCAATTGCACACTCCTTTGAAGAAGCTGGCGAACATATTATTGCCAGAAACTTTGCTTACTTACCTTTGCATGACTTCCTGCCTGAATTAGCACGTATTATGAATCTAAAATGGATTTTAGGCTTGCGTTCTCCTGTGAATACTTTCACGCGCCTGATTAACCCTTGTCGAGCAAAATGCTCAATGCAAGGTATTCATCACCCTGCTTATCGAGACACACACCAAGAAGCATCTTTGTTATTAAAACAGCCTGTAATGGCAGTTATTAAAGGCGATGGTGGCGAAACTGAGTGGAATCCTGATATGAAAAACTTGGTGCGCTCCATTAAAAACGGGCAACTTATTGAAGAAGAGTGGTCGCCTCTTTTCCCCAAACGTCATGTTAAAGATAAGGAATTAGACCTTTCAAAATTGGCTAAAGTTTGGGATGGCTCTATTGACGATGAATACGGTGTCGGTGCAATTATAGGCACAACTGCGATCACCTTGTATACAATGAGTAAAGCAGACAGCCACGAAGCAGCACTTGAAATGGCTAAAGACTGGTGGGAAAACAGAAAGAAATAAGGCACCTTTCATAATTATCTAAAAAGTAGTTTTTTCTAATTACGAGGCTCTAGCCTCGTAACCAGAGAATTTATTTTATCTGGAAATTCTATTTCCATAACACGGGGGGTCGAAATGGAATTTCTGGCAGTGCGTTCCCAAATGGGAATTTGGGAACAAGAAAATAGATGCCCAATAAAAAATATTATTTATCCTGCTTGATTGGCTTGTTATATTGCGATTTAACCACTCTATAAAAACTATACATATAAACTGAAAAACCGATAATATGTGCAATTGATGATGCGATTTGTACAGATGACCCTGTTAAGCGTGAAAGAAAACTAGCATCAAAAAATGTTGATTCTAATAGTAGCATAAAAAACGGCAACATAATTACAACGATAAAAAATTTTAATAATGTATTTTTAAACGCATAAGTTGAAAGAAACAATCCTAACTGTGATAAAACACCTAAGAAAAAAAAGAACATTAGCTGAATTATATTTATGTTGTCACCAACCCCTGCTGAAAATAAAAGCGACAAGTAAGTAAATGCTATAACAAAAAAAATAGCAACAGACCGAATAAGAAGGTTAGTCATTTAACACCAATGTACTAAAACAATATTATCTGGAGTCCAAATAGTTTCACTCCATTTTTTAACAAGATGCAGACCCCTTTGTTATAAAACTTACGAAGCCTACTGCTTATCTTAAAATTTATTATCTTGTAGCTTTTTCCCAGATAATTTTCATAGAAATAAATATACTTTATTTCTATTTTAGTTACTAGCTATCAAGTGTAATTTATGTATAAATCTCCTTTTTTGAAAGACACCCATAGAATTTCTAGGAATTTCTAGGACACCCATAATTATAGTGATTAATTATGGGTGTCCTAGAGACGTTTACAAAATGTTGAGGTTACCGCCATTCTTGCAAGAGAAAATAATCCACCCAAGGGAGAAAAAGCGATTGAATGGACATTACTCACCAATCAAAAGCTTAAAACATTTGAGGAAGTAGCAACAAGAATACAGTGGTATCTGTGTCGTTGGCAGATAGAGGTATTCTTTAAGGTCTTAAAAAGTGGTTGCAAAGTCGAAGAACTACAGTTAGAGAAAATGGATAGACTAGAACCAGCCCTTGCGTTCTACATGATAATTGCTTGGCGTGTGCTATATGTAAGCATCATGGGGCGTAGCTGTCCTGAGACTCCTTGCGATATTATTTTTGATACCGAAGAGTGGCAAGCTGTTTACATAATAACCCATCGAAAAGCACCGCCCAAAACTCCGCCAAGCCTCAATGAAATGGTAAGAGCCATTGCTACTTTTGGTGGTTTTTTGGATCGAAAAGGAGATGGAGAACCAGGCGTTCAAGCTCTTTGGCTAGGATTGCAACGAGTCAGAGACTTTGCCTTAGCCATTCAAGCCAGTAAAACAGTAGCTCTTGAATGAGATGTGGGTAACGATATGCGTTTAGCAGGGCTAAAACTACCGCTTCCAAGTAATAACAAATAACAAATAACAACAAGTAATAAGCTCTTATTTTTTAAATAGCCCTAGAAATAGATTGCTAAATAAGATTGCAAGACCAATTAAGAGACTACCTGTACCAACGTAGGTGAGTGTTTCTGTAATAATATGATGATGAGCCGCACTGCGACCAATGGTAGGTGAAAGTATAAACATTGTGAACCATGCTAAAGGGTATAAACCAACAAGACCTATTGCTGTTGATGCAACTGTTTTCATTTTATCTTTTAGACTGGAGAATAAGACTAATAAAATAAGCACAAGGGAAAAGGCAGATATGCCTGTTGCATGAAAATGAGCGCGTTGTGCATAACGCCATATTTTGGAGGTACTTTTTTCATCATGAACATCAGGGTAAGCAGCAACCCCTTGGGCGATAAAGTCTTTAAAACTGTCTTCGGCTATACCAAAGCCAATCCCCATGCTTAAACCGAAAATTAAAAGTAATAATGCTAAGAAAAGTCCTATTTTTACGGGAGATAGGTCGATGTTGTTCATATTATTAGTGCTCCTTTTGAAAGCTGTTTATAAAATTGGTGGTAAGAAAACCCTCTGTTTTTTGTCTTTAACTGAGGGATAGTTGAGTTACTTTTTTGCTACATACAAATTAAGTAGTTGGCAATGTATTAAAATGTCAATTTAGTGCCGAGTTGGATTGTTTTTTAATTACGATCATTGTCATCATCAGCTTCTTTGTCATTATCGCGATCATTATTTCCTCTATTATCATCGTTGCTATTAGAGTTCTTATCATCTCCCATGCCGTTGTTATCACGGTCATTATTTCCTCTATTATCATCGTTGCTATTAGAGTTTTTATCATCTCCCATGCCGTTATTACTGCCTCTATTATCGTCGTTGCTATTAGAGTTTTTATCATCCTCTATGCCGTTATTACTGCCTCTATTGTCGTCGTTGCTATTAGAGTTTTTATCATCCTCTATGCCGTTGTTGTCGCGGTCATTATTTCCTCTATTATCGTCGTTGCTATTAGAGTTCTTATCATCCCCCATGCCGTTGTTGTCGCGGTCATTATTTCCTCTATTATCATCGTTGCTATTAGAGTTCTTATCATCCCCCATGCCGTTGTTGTCGCGGTCATTATTTCCTCTATTATCGTCGTTGCTATTAGAGTTTTTATCATCCTCTATGCCGTTGTTGTCGCGGTCATTATTTCCTCTATTGTCGTCGTTGCTATTAGAGTTTTTATCATCCTCTATGCCGTTGTTGTCGCGGTCATTATTTCCTCTATTATCGTCGTTGCTATTAGGGTTCTTATCATCCCCCATGCCGTTGTTGTCGCGGTCATTATTTCCTCTATTATCGTCGTTGCTATTAGGGTTTTTATCATCCTCTATGCCGTTGTTGTCGCGATCGTTATTGCTTCCATTGTCGTCGTTGCCATTGGAGTTATTATCGTCCTCTATGCCGTTATTGTCGCGGTCATTATTGCTTCCATTATCATCGTTGTTAGCAGAGTTATTATTACTTTCTATGCTATTGTTATTATCTTTACTATTGATTATTCCATCATTATCGATATCGTCATCTTTATTGTTTTCAATGCCATCACCATCTAGGTCATTATCTGGAATGCCATCGTTATTTTGGTCGTTATCATTAATATCAAGGATGCCATCACCATCATCATCGTTGTCATCATGGTTTGATTTGCCGTCGCCATCTGTGTCTTCATACACATTAATGATCCCATCACCATCAATGTCTAAGGGGTCATTCTTTAAAACAACAATATCTATATTATTATTTGTTATGATGATTTCTTTAGGTAAATCTTCAACCCCATCATTATTTGAGTCGGCAGTCATTTCTGATCGAGAAAGGCTTAAATCAATATGACCAATCTCAAGATCACTACCGTCATTACTACGAATAACTGTACTAGATACACCTTGTTGGTTCATAAATTTAAGAGGGGTAACGACCTTTTTTGTAGGATCATTTTCATTAGTAATCATCACTACACGGCAAGCAAGCTTTGTTGGTAGGCTAAGAGCAAAGGGATGTTTATTGGTGCTATTTTGTGTAGAAGATACTGAAAAAATACGACCATCATCACAGTAGGCTTCAATTAATGTACCGGGAACAGTTCCACGTAAAAGGTAATTACTTTTATTTTCTGCGGTTAATGTAGTCGTTGTCGATGAGCCACCTCCACAAGCGGTAATGATGAGGCTAGTCGAAATAAGCGCTGAAAGTAGTTTGATATTCATAATTTTTCTCACATAAGGTTTTATTGTTAGGAGGCACAATTTAATTTGTGCTACGTATTTATAATTGGAAAGTGTACAGAGTTAGAAAGATAAAGATAGTGGTCAAAAGGTCAAGCAAAGAGGGAATAGGAGGAAGGTATTACGTATATAGGTCATATGACCTATACGCTAATATATTGATTTTTATACATAGAGTTTTCACACCTCGTCTTTGAGCTGTAACGCGGTAGGTCGGCTAAGATGCGCATTGCACCAAGCTAAAATTCAAGTGTAATCTGTCCGCGCATCGCCAGCCGACAATATATAAATAATATTTATGATACCAACAATTGTAGTGATTAATTATGGATGTCCTAGCTTTGCTATTAAGCTGTAGGTGCAGTTTTCTTGTATACGACTTCTTAGTGAATTGCTTATTCTCTGGAGACCAAGCCTAGGCTTGGTCTCCATAATTCAGGTTGTCTTATACTCTAATAGCAAAAGGATCAAGAACAAGCACTTCGCCTGTGTCACTGCGCTTCATTAAATTATCACCATGTAAATCCCAGAGAATATAATCTTGATGTTGCTTGTAATAATGAAATAACTGCTTAATTTCTTTTTGCAGACTAAGACCAAATTGATTAGCGACTTCTTTGAGTGCTTTTTGGCATTCAAACTCATTCAGTGAATCCAGATTAATAATATCCTCATTAAAGATCTTGGCTTCATCTTTATTGAGATGTTCTAGTTTCTCCATAAGATAAATATAACGGTATTCTGTTTCTGCTTTAGAAAACAACTCTTTACCCATTGGAAGGTCAATGATTTTATCATTTTCATCAACAACACCGATACGTGTATGGTTAGGAATGAGAGCAAGTGACAGTTTGTCAATCGCGTCACAAAAGTATTCAAGACCTAATGCGCGTTTTTCAAGAAGTACAATATCGTTATCATAGTGATAAACATTGGTAAAAAAAGTGCTCATACATTTTTCACAAAGAATACGTTCATATTTATCATTAATAAGATTATGTAAAACCTCAATTTTATGATTAGCATTATTATTAATAAAAGGGTTATAAGGGGCTTGGATTTGCATTGGAGATAAGGACATTGTTCACTTTTCCTGTTTATTTTTAAGAAAACTCTGAGTAATGAAAGTCTTAATAAAGAGTCTCAAAATAAGCTAATAAAACTTCAGTCAGATTTTTCTGAAGCATAAGTTATTTTCTTAAACTTATACTTCTATTTATATGTTCTTTTCTATCTGGGGGAGGATAGAAGGTTGGTTTTTTTACACTAAAATATGGAATACACATTTCTAACTAATGAATAAAGCGACTGAATACAAAAAATAATACTCAGTAACCTTACAGATTTAGCTTTCAAATAAAAATAATTCCTTTTTTATTCGCTGAACCTCTTCAAAATCCGACTGTAACTCTTTGTTAAGTGCAAACAAGATATTATTATCTCCAGGAAAAGGCTCGGTATGATCAGAAGCACCCGTGATAATTTCATCAGGTATTTCTTTAAATGCTAAACATTCTCTCTCTCCCGTCCGCTGATCGCCTAGATAATGTTTGCAAAATGAACAAGAAGGTGGCATAAAACAACTCATTTTTCTTTCTCTCTATTTTATAAAATTGGTGGCAAGAAAACCCCTCTGTCTTTAGCTGAGGGGATAAATTGCCACGCTTAAATTAGCGAGTATTTTTCCGATAAATAATAAAGATTTACCCCAGAATACTCAAACTGGTAGATTCCCATCGTCAATGTTGTAAAAGCTTGTCAGTCTTAATGCACCGACCCGCCTAGGTCTTTTAACATTAAAAAGCAGAGCAACGGACTTGGGAGGCATCCGAGGGTGCTATCACTTAAACAACGTAGTAGGGTAAAAACCCTCTGACGATCTTCTGTCAGAGTCAAAAACCTCTACTGAGACTAATCACCTATTCAGTCCGAAGACCTATCTTAAATCTCACGACTCAAGCCCCTCTGTCTTTAGCTGAGGGGTAGTTGACATCGTTTAGCTTTTAGTAGCTTTTAGTAGCTTTTTTAGGTTTGGTATTCGTATCGTATTTAACTAAGTGTAAGTGAATATCTATAGCAGTTGATAAGCTATGACAAGAATAAAAGAAGTTAGCTGTTTGTTCTGTGAATTATGTCACAAAATACCGAATTTTAATCCAAGCCAGTTGAGCTTTCATTAATTTGTTCTCATGAATATAAGTTAGTAGCTAGCTAGAAAGCCGTTTGTTACGCATTTAGTATCGTAATAAGCTGGGCGAGTTTACTTGCAAGTATTTATGAATGCAAGCTGAATAAAGTCTGTATGCTGACTTGGTATCATTCTAAATAATCGCAAATACTTCACTTGTAAAATTAGTAATTTGGAGTAAAGAATTATTCCATTATTAGTTTTATTATTTTGTTTTTTAACGCGCTGAGGCTCTAAAAGCTACAATTTCATCTACACTATCTTCTTCTTTTTGACCATCGCCACTGCTAAATTCTGTCTTTTTTATATCAATAATTTCAGATAATTTTTCTAATTTTTTAGTAATTAGTGATAGGTTTATTTTTTTTTCATTGATATTTTTTTCTGCTCGTTGATATTTTTGTTTTAGATCATTTAATGATGCTTCAATTTGTTGTTTTTTAAGTTTTAATTCTTCAATATTTGATAAATATCGCTCTAGATCATTGGGGGAGAAACTATTGGCTTGTAGTTGTGAGAATAGTTGATTTTGATGTTGTAAACGCCATTGTGCATAGTCTTGTAGTTCTTGATCTTTTGCTATTAGTTCTTGCTCACAGGCAAAAAGGTATTCTTTGCTTTTACGCAATGCGATGGAAGCTGCGTCTCTACGGCGTTTTCTTAATTCTTTTAATTGTTCTAGGCTCATAATAGAAAGTGCTCCGATTATAGATTTATGATTGTAATAATTGCATTAATTGTGGAATGGTTTCAGCAGCTCTTGAAACTTCATCGGTTTTTTGTTTTAAAAAGGTATTGATTGCTTCTATTTTTGCAATGGCTTCGTCGGCTTCGGGATCAACGCCTGCTTGGTATTCACCAACACGCACTAGAAATTCAATTTCTTTATGTTTTGCCATTAAACTTCGTATTTTAGCGGCGGCTTGAACGTGTTGTGGATGAACGATGGCGGGCATTACGCGACTGAGGCTTTGTAATACATCAATAGCGGGGTAATGATTTTTGGCGGCTAGATCACGCGAGAGTACAATATGTCCATCGAGTAGGGAGCGGATTTCATCGGCGATTGGGTCGGACATATCGTCCCCTTCGACTAATACGGTATAAAATGCAGTGATTGAGCCTTTATCTGAACGTCCTGCTCTTTCGACTAATAGGGGTAATTCGGCAAACACTGAGGGAGGAAAACCACGCCGTGCGGGGGCTTCACCTGCGGCGAGGCCAATTTCACGTTGAGCGCGGGCAAAGCGTGTTAGGGAGTCCATCATTAATAACACATTTTTGCCTTTATCTCGGTAATATTCTGCCACTGCGGTAGCTACATAGGCGGCTTTTAAACGTTCAATTGAAGGTCTATCAGAGGTTGAGACAATCAGCACGGTTTTTTTCATGCCTTCTTCACCTAATGCGTCTTGAATAAATTCTCTAACTTCTCGTCCACGCTCGCCAATTAAGGCAATAATATTTACATCAACCTTTGCATGTTGAACTAACATACTCATAAAAGAACTTTTACCGACTCCAGCCCCTGCAAAAACGCCCATACGTTGCCCAACACCGCAGGTTAATAAACCGTCCATTGCTTTAATCCCTAACTCCATCGGTTGATTGATAATATCGCGCGAAAGTGGTGAGGGTGAAGGTGCTATAACAGGATAGTTTGCTTCTAAATGTAAATGCTCTCTACCGCCAGTGTGCATAATATTACCGACACCATCTAGCACACAGCCCATTAAATCATCACCTACTGCTACATGCAGTGATTGGCCTGTGGCAATGACGGCTGTTCCTGTTGACATGCCGCGCATATCGCCAATGGGTGCGAGTAATACTTCATTTCTATCAATGCCAATGACTTCGGCTGGCGTACCTTCTTCGGCGGTATTATTTTTTAATAGACATAATTCGCCGATTCTTGCCTGTGGCAAAATAGCACGCACCACCGTTCCTGCCACTTGGACAATACGACCATGCAGGGTTAGTGGTGGTATTTCATTGATCGCTTGTTGTAATAATTTCGGAATCTCATTGACCGACATAGCAACCTCGCCTATTGCGTTACTTTTAATTGACCGAGTGGATTAAGGCGCATTTCTATGGTTAATTCTTGAAAGGATAACACAGGGATAATGACCATTTTTGATGCAAAATAACGGCTTAAATGACGACGCAGTTCGGTTGAGGTTAATACAACAGGACGTGCTGTTAGATCGGTTATATTTTGCGCCTCTGCTTCATTATTCTTTAAGGTTTGAATAAAAATATCCGATGCATCAGGGGCTAGATCAAGAAAAGAACCCGTGGGTAATTGACGAATACTATTTCTAATCACATTTTCTGTTTCTGGCTCTAACATATAAACAGGAAGTATTCCCGAACCATTAGAAAATTTATGACTGATCTGGCGTTTCAGTCCTATGCGTACATACTCCGATAGCATCGCTATATCTTTTTCTGTCTCTCCCCATTCAATAATGGATTCTAAAATCTGACGCAAATCACGAATAGAAACACCCTCTGCAACTAAACGTCTAAGGACATCAGTAATTTTAGGCAAGGGTACTAATTGTTGTGCTTCACGAATTAACTCTGCAAACCCCTGTGTTTCAAGCTTATTAAATAACATATGCACTTCTTGCACCCCAACAAACTCAGATGCATGTTGACGTAAAGATGCGGCCAAGTGATAGGATAATATTTGTGCTGAATTAAGCGTTTTTATTGATTGGCTTTGTAAATTTTCAATATGTTCTTGCGCGACCCATACCGTTGGTAAATCAGGTAAAAAATCCTCACCTGCTTGATGCGGTATTTGCTTATTATTTAATGTCTCAGTCGAGTCCTGCACAAAAACATGCCCAAAACCTAAACTACCTTGTGCCACAGGAACACTTTGAATAAAGATTTTATATTCATCCTGCATATTTTCCATTAAACGAAAGCGAATACCGGGAATAGGAATCCCCATATCTAAATAAAAATGTTTGCGTACCGCGGTAAATTCAGTATGTAATTCTTCTGGAGAGAGATGTAATTTTGCCTCATCGGTCAATTCAACTAAGACGGGGGATATGGCTTCATCATCTGATTTATTATTCAGTTCTGCTGCTTTAAACTTTGCTTGATCCGCAAGATTCGCACCAATAAG
>JALVEA010000160.1 GCA_027008665.1 Thiotrichaceae bacterium
CAGGATTTAGTTTCATAGTAGCCAGAGGGCAAGGGGTACGGCTCAGTTGCAGTTTTGTTTGCTCCAGATGATTAGAATACAAATGAGCATCGCCTAATGTATGGATAAAATCCCCCACTTCCAAATCAGTAACCTGTGCCACCATTAGGGTTAATAATGCATAAGATGCAATATTAAAAGGGACTCCTAAAAAAATATCAGCACTACGTTGGTAAAGCTGGCAGGATAGTTTGCCATCAGCCACATAAAATTGAAAAAAGGCATGACAAGGGGGTAATGCCATATTCTCTATTTCTGCGACATTCCATGCACTAACAATAATGCGTCTGGAATCAGGGTTTGTTTTAATTTGTTGAATTACTTGAGTAATCTGGTCAATATGCTCGCCACTAGGCGTAGGCCATGAACGCCATTGATAACCATACACAGGGCCTAAATCGCCTTTTTTATCAGCCCATTCATCCCAGATGCGTACCTTATTATCTTGCAGATACTTAATATTAGTATCGCCTTTTAAAAACCATAATAGCTCATGAATAATAGAGCGCAGATGCAGTTTTTTCGTGGTGATAAGAGGGAATCCTTGACGAAGATTATAGCGGGATTGATAGCCAAAGATTGATTTTGTGCCTGTGCCTGTACGGTCTTCTTTGAGGGTGCCATGTTCATATACATGGCGCATTAAATCGAGATATTGTTCCATTAACAAATTCCTAAAAAATCGGGTATTGAAAATTTGGGAAAAACAGTTTCAAGGGCAGCATTGCCCATGCGTTTTACCAGTATTTCTGATAATACTGTACGGTAATCCGTGCTAATAGCAAGATCTCCTGGTCCATATAATTGATCCAATCCTGGCCAATCACCGTAAACTCTGCCACCATTGATGTTTTTTCCGAGTACAAATAGAGCAGAACCATGACCATGATCCAAACCACCTGAGCCATTGGGCTGGATACGACGACCAAATTCAGTCATAACGACTACGGTGACTTTTTGCATTTTCTCACCAAGGTCTTGATAAAATGCGGCCAATCCTTTTGCTAGATCAGGTAAGGCAATCTTCATGCGTGATGATAAATTAGTGTGCATATCCCAGCCATTAATATCGACACAAGCCGCCTCCATTGGTATCTCTGATTTAATCAACTGTGCTATTTGCATCATATCCTTACCAAAAGAGGACTGAGGGTAAATGGCATTATTTTCAACACTATACTGGTTAAGATTGCTTGTTTTTAATTGCTTAATTGAATCAAGAGCTAACTGACCTTGTAGCCCAAGCCAACTTGAGGAGCTATAAAGTGATGCAAATGTAGTTTCGAATCTGTTTTTATTTTTCCCTGATAATTTAATCCCATAATTATCGGTATCATTTAATACGCTGACCTGTGATTCACCTTTAAGAGCAGTTTGGAGGCGAGAGCTTTTGGAGACGCCTTTAAAAACAGAGCTATTTTGTGATTGATTGCTATTTAAATAGCGTCCTAGCCAGCCGGTGTTTATTTTATTTTTTTGAGTGACACCTGCTTCCATTAGAGCTTGGGCATCAAAATGTGAATGTGAGTCATTATTTAATCCTGTTGCATGGACAATGGCGAGATCATTGGTTTGAAAAATGGAATCTAAAGGGGTTAAAAGTGGATTTAAGCCAAAAAAACCATCCAAATCAATTAGAGAATCATTGCTTTGACTGGGTGGATTTAACGCTAGATTACCCCGTTTGTTCGCATAATAGCGATCACCATAAGGAGCGACCATATGTAAACCATCTGCGCCACCACGTAAAAAAATACAAACTAAGGTATGATTTATATTGTTTAAGATATTTGTGTTAGCAATGGCTACTTGAGGTAAGCTACTAATGAGTCCTGCACTGGCGGTAGTACTTAAAAAAGTTCTTCTTGTCATTTTTGTCATGAGGGTTACTCCTTATCGCCATTGGTAGTAAGGTGAAGCTAATAGTAAGGTCGATATTCTCAGCGTGACATTACGTTTTTGCTTTGCTTTTAATGTTTTATTTTGGGGAGCATAGTTTTGTGCAAATGCAATAATCGTTTCTCTATCAACATTACTTAATGGGCGAAATAGTAAACGATCAACTAGTTCATCGACTATTCCTTCAATAGTATTTGCACTGATTAGGCGACTCATATTTTTTTGTTTAAATTTTAAATTAACGGCTGTAATTGCAAAATTCCAACGATTAATCAATGCATTGCTATTAATCCAGTCTTCTGCTTTATCAGGATAGCCATCAGGGGAAAGTCGTCGAAATGGAACTTGATCTAGAATGGTTAACATTCCATTCATTTTTTGTATTAGGTTTTTATAAGGTGATATTTGGAGTGAACGAATGAATGATGACATGAGTTCAAAAGGGCGACGTATTTTTTGATCTGCTGACTGTCTAAATTCAGAGGAATTGAAAATGGCACGTAATAGATCAGGAATATAACCTCCTGTTTGTATAAATACGCTAGCGATATGCTCAATTAATGTATTTGATGGTGTATCGGAAACAAAACGGCGACAGAGTTTTTTACTGATAAAGCGTGCTGTTGCAGGGTGGTTTGCTAATATTTCTAAAACTCGCTCACCTTCTTTAATCGGATCATCAGGAAAATGAATTGCTTCTCCTAAGACTGTCTTTACTCCCTTTTTATGTCGTCTACTATTGAAAACAAACTCACCTTGATGAGTGGATTTTTTACCTGCAACCGTCCAACCTGTTAAACAATAGGCAACCTGTATTACATCTTCTTGAGTATAACCTCCATCGACTCCTAAAGTGTGTAACTCCAGCAATTCACGTGCATAATTTTCATTGCCACCTTGTTTGGTGTTTTTATGGTTATCCAGATAAAGGAGCATTGCAGGGCTGTGTGCAGAGGCAAATAATAAGTCCTTAAAATAGCCCATTGCATGAGGACGGATAACCTCACGATCATCAATAATTTTTAAAAAACCAGTAAGCCCTTGTTGATAAATATTAAAATGGTTACTCCAAAAATCAACCATGACTTCATTGAGTTGGCGACGACTATAAGCGGCACGAAAAGCCGTTGCGTATCTTAATTGTGATGGTATTTTTTTATCTCTTTTTAATAATTTGGAAATTGGCAATGCCAGTGCAGGAAAATATTCTGAAAGAGTTGCATCGAGTTGAGAATCATCAATGGATAATGGATCAAGTTGTTGTTCAATATAAGCACTTGTTCCTGTTGCTCGTATTGTGTTTAATTCTTGATCTGTAACACCAAATGAAATGCGATTGAGTAGATTAAATTCATCTGAGGCAGGATCTAAATTAGCTACAATAGAGAGTGTGGTAAAGCTAATGGTACTACTTGATGATGCGCTAGAAGTACGTGAAAAAAGAAGTGCTAACGTTGTCAAAGTAGCAACACCAAATTCCCGACGTGATAAGGCGGACATTATATAACCTCTTATATTGATTTTTGGGGTATTAATTGAACTAATAGGCTATATTATACGCATGCCGATAAAATAACAATCGTCAGTATAAGTATATTTTATTATTGTTTTATCGGCTAAATTACTGATCAATATTCGCTTTTTGTTTTTCATTGGTGAAAAAAAGGATCTTTAGTGGGGGTGTTTTTTCAAAATATATAGAGATTCACTAATTAAATTCCCCTAGTTTTTCTTGAATTTTTTAGGGTGGGATGCAATTCTAGTCATTATGAGTCGAATTATCTTATTTATTATTTTTATCATTAGCGTTGTCGCTATTGTTTTTTTATTGCGTATGCTTTGGTCTAAATTTACAGGAGCAGTGACTCATATTGTTGAGAAAAGTTCTGATATTGCATTGAAGCAACAAGAAAAGTGGAGGCAACGTGAAAAACGTAAAAAATTACCAGAAGAAATTCAAAAATTGATTGTTCAATACGAGGCATTGCTAGAGTCAAATAATGCTTTATCAGAGGGTTGGCGACAGGCAATGCAGCCTGTGTACCGTTCTTTGGGGGATATTGTGCATATTTTAACTGCTGCGCCGAAAAAAAGAAATAAGGTGCGTAGATTATTCAGTGTCAGTATGCCAGCTTTGGAAGATTTTATTGAGACGATTAAAGCCGATCAGAAATTTATGAATGATATTGAAATTAACAAGGCGCAAGAAAATATTAATGTCATTACTGAAGATTTGCAACAACATGAGCTACTTTTACAAAAGTCTCGCCGTTTTGATTTTGATGTGATTATGGATGTGATAAAGATTCGTTTAAAACGTGATTAAGGAATCGATATTGGCTGGAGAATTTACTGGTTCATGCCTCTATGAATGGGGGATCTTATGTCTCGAAGGAGTTAGTCCTTAAATTTGGGATGACCGCTCCTTTTGGACTCTAGTTGTTGTAACTTGGAATAGTTATCAACAGAGAGCGTAAAAAACCAATAATTTGTGGATTTTATATGATTTTTTGGAGCGGATGTAAGCTAATTATCAATTAGCTAGCCTATGGGGAAAGCTAACATTTTTTTGCAATTAAACTTAAACGAAGGGCAATGGACGATGTCCATGCCAAGGGTTAGGTCTTCTCCACCAGCGTTGGGCAATGGTTGCGTACATTTGGCGGAAATCTACCGTTGGTCTTAAATCACCATCATCCAGATCTATTAGGCTGGGTTCTTTACCGTAAATACCTTTATTGACTTTACCGCCTAAGACAAAGTGTGCAGAAGCTGAACCATGATCGGTGCCTTGACTTGTATTTTCTGCGACACGACGACCAAATTCAGAGTAGGTCATAACTAATACATTGTCCCATAATCCCGCTTTTTGCATTGAGTTATAAAATGCCCGAAGCCCACCACCTAGCTCATACATAAGGTTATTGTGTGTGTTATTTTGTCCTGCATGGGTGTCAAAACCTGCTAGAGTTACCTTGAAAACAGGTAGGTGTACGCCATTGACGATTAAATTACTGACCTGTTGTAAATCACGTCCAAAATCACCTGATGGAAAATTAACAGCTTGCCGAGAAGAATTATGTAATTTTTTATCTAACAGATCGACAGCTGCATGGATCTGGTTTTGAGTAGACAATAAATGTTTCAAGGAATCATTGGCGGCTCTATAGCGTTTTCGATTCAGATACTGTGTTTGTCTACGGAAGGTTCTAGGGTTCTGCATAGCAACAGCATGCCCGTCCTTACCTGCAAAAGGTCCCATATTATCATCGCCAATAACAATACCATTCAATGCATTAGGTTTATTGGATAAAAGCCCTTTGGTTGTTAACCAACCGTTAATATTTCGAAGTGTTGGGTCAGCTGTATTCCATACATCAATGGAATAGAAGTGTGAACGATCAGCATCAGGATAGCCAACGCCTTGAATCCACGCCATATCGCCTTTATCCCAAAGATATTTTAGTTCTTTGAGGTAGGGGTTTAAGTAAAATCCTTGGTCTAGTTTAAGATGTCGATTCAGTTGTTGACTGGTTATTTTTAATTTGGAACGAGCATCATGATAAGCCTGAGCTTGTTTGCCATGAGGAATAAGTGTATTTAAGCCATCATTGCCACCTTTTAATTCAACTAATACAAGTATTTTAGCATTAGAAGGATTCTGAGCTAAAATAGATGGAATCATACCAGCGAGTGGGGTCATGCTGGCATATTTTATAAAGTCACGTCGGTTCATAGTGTGGTTGCCTTATTTAAGCTGGTAAGTAGGATCTAGAACAAGCGCCCGTACAAGTCTTAGCTTGCCAGCTGTTCTTGGTAAGGGAAGCACGGGGGTAATAGGGGATAACCAATTAACAATATCCATGCCTTTTGTTTTAGCGGGTAGTTTTCTTTCTAGGTAAGTTTGGGTCGATTTATTGTAGCCTGTTATTTGATTGAGAAAAGAAGTCCTAATTAACAGGGTTTGTGTATCAATCCAGTTTTTACCGCCAGCCCAACCTTTTACCGTCGGTGGGTCTAGTGGTTCTTGTCCGAGTAATCTAAAGGTATTAGCTAGCTTTGTGTAGTTCTGTTTCTGTGGGAAAGGCAAGCTACGCAAGGTGCCAATAATAAGATCAACAGGTGATTTGATCATATTCCCACGATATCTTTTATCCCAAAAAGCATCACTATTGAGTACTTCTGTCATTAATGCTTTGATACTGTAATTAGAGTTTCTAAATACCTTAGCCCAACGCTGTGTCACACGAGGATCAGGATAACTATCGCTGACAAATTCATGCCATACCTTCTCCGCAATATAAATAGCAGTTCGAGGCTGTTTCAGTAAAACTTCAATGATCTGATTACCATTAGTAATATTAGGTGTTCCTAAAAAGGTGACAGGTGTATTATCATGTTTGCTTGCATCAAACTTAAATGTACCGCGTTGAAGGTCAACTCCCAAACCTGTAAAGGCAATTGCTGCAGCGCGTATATCTTTTTCTTTATAAACATGACCTTTGCCAAGCGTAAATAACTCTAATAACTCACGCGCAAAGTTCTCATTTGCCTTGCCTTTCACATTTTCATTACTATCGAGATACACCAACATGGCAGGGTCTTTAATAATCCCTCTTAGCATAGTGGCAAAATTACCCATTGCATTGTCACGTAAAAACTTATTTTGCTTGTAAATTAATCGAGGATGTCCAACAGTTTTCAGTGATGAGGTGAAGTGATTATGCCAGAACAGAGTCATATGCTCATTAACGGGTGTTTTAGTGGTAAGCAAATGCTTGAGCATCCATTCTTTCATGCGCTGGTTGTCCGCATTCATTCGCATTAAGGCATTATGTTTACTTGTTCCATTTTTCGAGCGCAGATGGTCGAGCTTACTCCACTGAGCTAAGGAGGGTAATCTGGGGGTATGCGCTTTTTTAGGATGTAATAAAATACTCACAGCTTCAGCGCGAGATTTTCCTTCTAAAGCTTTTATGTCAGTCCATTCTTGCCCCAATGAGGTGCGTGACACGAGGTGGCGTGTATCAGATAAATTTAGTTTATGCATGTGCTTTGTCCTAAATACTCCGTGTTAAGATCCATCTTTAGTTGCCCCTAGTACTCCAGCAAGTAGTAGTAGACTAATGATGTTACTTAATGATTTATGATTATTATTATTGTTTTTAATGTTTCGTATGCCTGTTGGGAAAGGCATTATTCCATGTAAATATAATTTCTACGTATGACTTTACTTGACAAACTTAGAAAAGGAGTTGTATTTTACCATGAAAACAACAGGGTTATTCGATAAATATTTATTCTCAAATATGTATTTTACTGCTTACAATCCAAACAGAGAATGAATGCTTATGGATGAGGAGGTGCTGCTTATCTAGTGGTTATTAACTAATCCTATTTAAAAATCAATAAATTCTATTTGCCAACTGCTTGTAATATAACCAGACAGGAGTAGGGAATCAAGGGGTATTTTCCGTTTTTGGGCGCAAAAGGTTATTTATTTTGCTATTTATCGCTATAAACTTACTTAATATCAAAAATAGCTTGAAAATTGATCTTATATTGTTCTACTGGGGATAGATGCTAGGAGGGGAAATGGTTCTGATTAGGTATTTTTATAGTGTTGCTAAATTACCCTTGTCTTCGAGCCAATTTTTTCGATCTTGGGCGCGTTTACGACAAAGTAGCATATCCATTATTGCATCGGTTGCTTTAGGGTCTTCTAATGTTAATTGCACTAAGCGGCGTGTATCAGGATTCATGGTTGTTTCGCGCAGTTGTAATGGATTCATTTCCCCGAGTCCTTTAAAGCGTGTAATGGTGACTTTGCCTTTTATTTTTTCCTTTTTTATACGATCCAAAATAGCCTGACGCTCAGATTCATCTAATGCGTATTCAATTTTTTTGCCAATATCAATACGGTATAAGGGAGGCATTGCAATATAGACATGCCCTGCTAGGACTAAAGGGCAAAAATGTTTAACAAATAAGGCGCAGAGTAACGTGGCAATATGTGCGCCGTCTGAATCTGCATCTGCGAGTATACAGACTTTACCATAGCGTAAACCGCTGAGATTATCAGAGGCAGGTTCTATACCTAAGGCAACTGAAATATCATGAATCTCTTGTGAAGCCAGTACTTGATCTGAATGCACTTCCCAAGTGTTTAGAATTTTTCCACGTAGGGGCATAATGGCTTGAAACTCACGACTGCGTGCTTGCTTTGCAGACCCACCTGCGGAATCACCTTCGACTAAAAATAGTTCTGTCTGTGATAAATCTTGTGAGGAACAATCTGATAATTTGCCAGGTAAAGGAGGACCACTAGAAATTTTCTTGCGTACTACTTTTTTATTGGCACGTTGACGTTTTTGAGCATTATTAATTACATGCTCAGCAATTAAGTCGCCTATTTCTGAATTATGATTGAGATATAAGCTAAAGGCATCTTTAATGGCATTAGTAACGAGTTTTGCCGCTGTGCGTGAGGATAAGCGTTCTTTTGTTTGACCTGCAAATTGAGGGTCTTGTAGTTTGATTGAGAGTACAAAAGCCAATTTATCCCAAATATCATCGGGCGTCAGTTTTAAACCGCGTGGTAATAAATTCCTAAATTCACAAAATTCACGTAAGGCATCGGTAATACCTGTGCGTAAACCATTAACATGTGTGCCACCTTGGGTGGTAGGAATTAAATTAACATAGCTTTCTTGAATCAGATCACCACCTTCTGGAAGCCATAAAAAAGCCCAATCAACCTTTTCACCTTGATTGGCAAATGTACCGAGAAAAGGTGTTTCTGGCAGAATCTCAAATTTTTTAATCGTATCCATTAGATAGTCTTTAAGACCGTCTTCATAATGCCATTTAGTGGTTTCGTTTTTAGCTTCTTCAAAAAAGCTGATGTGTAAACCAGGACATAAGACTGCTTTGGCACGTAGATTATGTTTTAAGCGAGGGACTGAAAAACGTACTGAATCAAAATACTGTGCATTTGGCCAAAAATGCAGGCTTGTCCCTGTATTTTTTTTGCCAACTTTATTAATCACCTTAAGATCACTCGATTTATAACCATTTTCAAAGGTGATTTTATATTCTTGTCCATCACGTTTAATGCGAACCTCAAGAATAAGTGATAATGCATTGACCACCGAAATACCAACACCGTGCAAACCACCTGAAAATTGATAGTTTTTATCTGAAAATTTACCACCTGCATGTAAGGTACACATAATGACTTCAACCCCTGATATTTTCTTTTCAGGGTGAATGTCAACAGGCATACCACGACCATTATCACTGACTGACAAAGAGCCATCGGTATGCAAAACAACATCGACATGATCTGCAAAACCAGCCTGTGCCTCATCAATACTATTATCAATCACTTCTTGGGCAAGGTGATTAGGGCGAGTGGTATCAGTGTACATTCCGGGGCGCTTACGCACAGGATCAAGTCCAGAAAGGACTTCTATGGCAGCAGCATTGTATTCATTGGTCATAAAAAGAGTCTATTGAGTGAAAGATGTTTTGTAGAGCAATCCTTAATCTTAATTTATGGGTAACTGTGCGCGCAATTCATCCCGATCATACCACCAATTATCAGCCACAATGGCATCAATAACCTGTGCTAAACGAGGTAGATAAATATCAGGGTCATTGAGTTCTAATTTACTCATCCAAAAATCCATTTGATCCTGACTTTTAACCTGACTATGACGCTCAGCTACTTTAGCAATAATATTCATGGTTAAAAACATAATGCTGTCTCGTTTTTCACCCTCTAATCGCAAATCAGCAATATGATGTGCAACAACGGCGGCAACGGCAGCCCCATCTGCTTTTGGGGGGGTATCATCAATGAGGTTATTTAACATCAAAATAGTGAGTTCAGGATCAATAGGGTAGGTGACAGATAGCCATAATCCATTGCCTAAAGCAACGATAGAGCTAGGCTGTTCGGTACGATAGAGTAGATCACAGCAGCGTACTGCATTTTCCCATTGTTTGTTTTGCATATAAATCTTAAAGGATTCTTTACCCATACCCCATGCTGCCTCTGGCATACCAGGTTTGGCAATTTCAAGCATTAGCTCACTAATATCATATTGTAGGTTTGCTCGTTCTAATGGTTCACTATTAAGCGTTAGTTGCATTAATTGCTTTTGTTTTTTTGCCAGTTCTTGTTTAATGAATGTTTTACTCTCATCAGGTGCAGTAAATTCTATATTATTAGGGGTATCGCTCATCAAAATGTTCTCGTTAGTTAAGGATTATGCACAAAATAATTTTCCTATTATAGCGAAGAAGTGTTGTTTTTGGTTTGTTTATCTCAAAAGAGGCATGGTTATTCCAAGTAAATATTGAGATGATAGAATCAGAGATAAAAGAGCAGTTAAGATTTGGAAGTTATTTCTTGCATATCCCCAATATTGGAGGGGAACTATAGCAGATTCAATCATTAATTTAAAAATTATAAAATAATATTATCAATAGAATTAGCTCAAATAATAAGCTATATTTGCCAATTACTAACTTTTTACCTATGAACTATTTATGAACAGACTTAAATTATTTATGACCACTTTTATGGTCTTTCTTTTTGTGCTGATGCCGATGGAGGTCTTTGCCTCTGAAGGTGCTACGCCGATTGATTTAACCGCAACCTCTTATGGTATTTGGGCTGTGATTATCTTTATTGCGGCTTATGCTTTGGTGATTGGGGAAGAAGAGTTACATATGCGTAAATCGAAACCGATGATTGTTGGGGCGGGTTTGATTTGGATATTGGTTGCCTTGGCCTATCTTGGAATTGGAAAATCAGATCAGGTGCATACTCTGTTAAATCACAATCTACTTGAATTTGCCGCTTTATTTTTGTTTTTGCTTGCCGCTATGACCTTTATCAATACCCTAGAAGAGCGCAATGTTTTTGCAGCATTACGTGGTTGGTTGGTCTCTAAAGGTTTTTCACTTTATAAGATTTTTTGGATTACAGGTATATTAGCGTTCTTTATTTCACCCATTGCTGACAATCTAACCACCGCCTTGTTAATGGGGGCAGTGGTTATTGCTGTTGCGGGCGGGAAAAGTGTTATTGCTAAAGATCCTAAAAAAGCTAAATTTGTTGCCTTAGCTTGTATCAATATTGTGGTTGCCGCTAATGCAGGGGGAGCATTTAGTCCCTTTGGTGACATTACAACCTTAATGGTTTGGCAAAAAGGTATTCTGGAATTTTCTGAATTCTTTGTTTTATTCGTTCCAGCCTTTGTTAATTGGTTTATTCCTGCGATCATTATGTCGTTTTTTATTGTAAAAGGTGATCCTGACCCTGTAACGGAAATAATTGAAGTCAAACGAGGTGGTTATTTTGTTATTGGATTATTTGTCTTTACCATCGCTATGGCGGTCATATTTCATAATGTGCTTCATTTACCGCCTATGTTGGGTATGATGACAGGTTTAGGATTATTAAAACTATTTGCTTATTATCTGAAAATGACAGGAGAATTAGCACATAGAACGGATCCTGAACACAAAGTTGGTAGATGGGATATTTTTACTCAAATGCAACGCGCTGAATGGGATACACTGATGTTTTTCTACGGTGTTATTCTTTGCGTGGGTGGTTTAGGGGCCTTAGGTTATTTAGGACTCGTTTCTAGCTTGATGTATGGTGATTTAGGGATAACTAATGCCAATATTCTGGTCGGTATCCTTTCTGCGATTGTTGATAATATTCCCGTTATGTTTGCCGTATTAACCATGAATCCTGAGATGTCACAAGGACAATGGTTATTAGTTACATTAACCGCGGGCGTGGGTGGCTCTTTGCTTTCTGTTGGTTCAGCCGCTGGTGTTGCTCTTATGGGGCAGGCGCGTGGCATCTATACTTTCTTTGCTCATCTTAAATGGGTATGGGCGATTGGCTTAGGCTATGCCGCTAGTATTTGGGTGCATATGATGATAACGCCTTTATAAAACGCTGGTAGTCAACCTTCTGTCTATGAATACATGGGGTGGTTACTATATTGTAGGTATGGGTAAGCAACAGCTCAATATAATCTACTAATATCATACAATATGAACTATTATCGTTTACTATGAAGACAATGAAAATAAGTAAAGTTACGGATTTACTGGGTGTTTCAATCCAAATATTGCATA
>JALVEA010000161.1 GCA_027008665.1 Thiotrichaceae bacterium
AATCATCTCAAAACCACTACGAGGATCAGGAGAAAGCGGTAAATCACGCCGACCATGCAATGCAATCTGATAATAAAGTTGCACATCCTCTTTGCTAAACTGATTCGCTAGTTGCTTTATCGACTCCTCTTCCTCCTCAGCTTGTGGCACAATTTGTAACACCGCCATTTTATGCAATAGACTGATCAGCGCATCGGTTGCCGCTTCAAAATCGGGCGTTACCCCTGCCATTTTCTCAATCTCAGCTAGTACCGTTTCTCCATCGCCGAAAGCAACTGCTTTTAATAGATCCACTAACGGTTGATGCGAAATAGCACCCAGCATTTCCTGCACTTCAGTGGCTTTAAGCGTCCCTGCACCAAAAGAAATCGCTTGATCTAATAAACTCAATGCATCACGCATACTCCCATCAGCAACACGCGCAAGCAGTCGTAAAGAAGCGTTATCATGCTGAATCGACTCTTTACTGAGAAGAAGCTCCAAGTGTCCTGCAATCATATCAACCGTCATGCGCTTAAGATTAAATTGTAAGCAACGGGAAAGAATAGTCACAGGCAGTTTTTGCGGATCAGTGGTCGCAAAAAGAAATTTAACGTGTGATGGAGGTTCTTCTAAGGTCTTCAATAATGCATTAAAACTATGCCCAGAAAGCATATGCACTTCATCAATTAAATAGACTTTAAAACGCCCACGAGTAGGGGCATATTGGACATTATCAAGTAATTCACGCGTATCTTCAATCCGAGTACGCGAAGCGGCATCTACCTCTATCAGATCAACAAAACGTCCTTCAGTGATTTCTTGACAACTATTGCAATGACCACAAGGCGCTGAGGTAATACCTGTTTCACAATTGAGACATTTTGCCAATATACGAGCAATGGTTGTTTTTCCAACACCACGAGTCCCAGTAAATAAATAAGCATGGTGTAGACGATCACTATCTAGCGCATTAATCAATGCTTTAAGCACATGCTGTTGCCCCACCATTTCTTTAAAATTTTGGGGGCGCCATTTTCTTGCGAGAACTTGATAACTCATACGAGGACAGTATACCTTGATGGAGTAATAAGGAAGTTCCAAGCAATATGGGCAGAATCATTACTTGAAATCTCCTGAATATAAAGACGGGGAGAACAAATTAATATTTTTGAGTTCATTAGCGAACTATTTGAAGGCTGTTAGAGCGGCAACCCACATCAGCTACATCTCGGCACCCGAATCCACTACTACCGTTGCTCCCTTCCGGGCCTGGCGGGGTTCGTAGTTTATCGCTGCGAGAGAACCAATGCAGATCACCATAATGTTCAAAAATCATTTTTCTGAATAAATACAGCGCGGAGGATTATGCGATAAAAATGAAATTGAAACAAGTCATCAGCAAGATTTTTTTGTTTATAAAAGATGCTGTTGATAGCTTTGCTTAACAGAGAATCTAGTTAAGCCATTGAAAATATAACCTTCATCGAATTGATGTGGGAGGAATAACTCAGGTGATTCAGCATAAGATTGATCAACAACTTTTCTTGCAAAAGAGACATCACCAATAAAAGTGTTCATAACTAATTTCAGGTATGGGTAAACGCAACATTCTATATCCTCTTCGAGGATTATCCGTTACACTCATTTGTAGTTGCTTTTTTTGGGGAAGAGGGAAGGTTTAGTTCTTTTCCCTAGCATCTTGTAAATAAAGGTAACTTTCAAAATTTACTGCTAATATGTTGCACCAACAGAATCCGTTATAAACAGAAACTTACAGGATTACACTATGCTATTGCCAAGCAATCCACTAGAACAAGCCTTATTCAACTCTGCTTCCGATAACTCCCTGTTACCGACTTTCTATGAACTATTAATGAAATCTAATGTGTTTATTTTAGGAAGTATTGCAGGAAAAGAGGCGGGAACATTTAATATTAATGAAGATCAAGAATTTGATATCCAGCATTGGGAAAATGAAGAGGATCAAAGCCCTGTGATTCCTTTTTTTTCCTCGCTACAAATATTGCAACAAACAATCCCCGATGATTCCCCTTATATCGAAATCCCTGCTAGCACCTTTATGGAAATGACATTGGGTGTCTCTCTTGTGCTCAATCCTAATACAGATTACGGGGTAGAACTTGATTTTCCTGATGTATCCAGTCTACTTGGGCTTAATCTAGAAGAACATCTAAATACACAAGACGAGGACTACGATGAAGATCAAGAAGATGAAATGTTCCTTGGTATACTAGATCGTCGCCCCAAAGATTTATGTAAAGCAATGAAAGTTGTATTTTCTAATTACCCTGAAGTTGAAACCGCTTATATTGCAGCCATTCATGTCCCTTCTGAAAGTAAAGAAGCACATTTGCTGATTGGTCTTGAAGGGAGGCAGGGAAATTTAGAGGCTATCATTCCTAATATTGCCGATGATATTCCAGAAGAAGCCAATGACAGTGATTATGAAATATTCGACTTTTACGTAATGTCAGAGGATGATCCTGAAGAAATCAGTCAATTTTTAAAAGATAATAACACCTCTTTTTATCATACCTCTTCAACGGAAGTTCACTAAAAGTGAAGCTTTAAAAATTATCACTATCTAATAGCTTATTTCTTCTTTCTATCAATGTTTTCTGATCGATAAGCCCCTTGGCAAAGAATGAATTAAGCTCCATTAGCTTATTTTCTAAACATGATGATGAAGTGTTTAGTGATATTTTGCTTTCTTGTCTGCTCTCAGATTTTGTATTTTTTCCAGCCTTTATTTTAATTTTTAATCCTGCCTTAAGATTATTAGGATAAGTGATAATATCTTTATTTAATTCATAAATTTCTCTCCATTTAGTAAAATCACCTAATGTCTCTTTAGCAATTTTAGATAAAGTATCTCCTTTTTTTATCGTATAAATTTCATCTGATTTTTTTTTAGTATTAGAAGATTTCAAAGCAACTGTTTTTGACACTGATTTGGTATATTTATCTATTATTCTTTGGATCGTCCCGTCTTTTTTTATTTTTTTCAGTAGATTATTAACAAAATTCAAAAGCGTCTTATTATTTTTTTGTACCCCTATTCCATAGGGATCAGCAGATAAAGTACCTTCTAAAGTATAATATTTATCAGGATTTTCTTTTGCAGCCACCGAAAGAAATAATAAATCATTGCTATACCCATCCACTTCGCCAGAGGTAAGTTTTTTCATCGCATCACTTTTATTATCCGCAACTTCTAAAGAAAGATCAGGATAATTCTCTTTCAACAAAGATTCAGCGGTTGCTCCTTTAACAACTGCTATTTTTTGATTTGTTAGGTCACTGAATTCTTTTATTTTATTTTGGTGCTCCTTACGCATAATAGCGCCGACACCAGTAATTAAATAAGGGAGTGAAAAATCAATTTTTTTCAGTCTATCTTGTGTTACAGAAAAACTAGATATCACAAGATC
>JALVEA010000162.1 GCA_027008665.1 Thiotrichaceae bacterium
TAGCAGTCGAGACATCAGGAAAACCTCTATTCATGGTCATTCAAGGGGTGCACGAGGTGCATTACATTATGGGCTTAAATTTTCAACATTATTTACCTCTGCTATAGCAGATGCTTTTGTCAGCGATTACGCATTAGAAGAAGAGCAACAAAACGCCTTGCAATACAAAAATGCCATTATTAGTAGCGGAATTAAAATACGGCTATCCGTTGGTGATAGTGATGCTTTTGAAAATCACCGCAAAACCTCGGCTTTAATGCATGGTTATCTTGATTCCATTGGAATTGCACATCAATATGAAGTGCTAACGGATACGAATCACACCTTTCATAGTCTTTGGAATGGCATTACAACAAACTCAGAAATCAATGGTCTTTATGAGTTGAAATTACATGCAACAACATGGTAACTATAAGGCTTATAAGGATGTTCTAAAGTAAATAAACAACGGTACAATGGAGTGATTATCAAACTATCAAGTATAAATTTTATCCCCTATATTCTGCCTACGTACAGGCGAGTTATGCTAGAATCTGCGCTTCATTTTTTAATATCGGGAAAAAAATAATAACATGGTACGATATATATTTGTTACAGGTGGGGTTGTTTCATCTTTGGGGAAAGGAATAGCGGCGGCTTCTTTAGGATCTATCCTTGAGAGGCGGGGTTTAAAAGTGACGATGATGAAGCTTGATCCCTATCTTAATGTTGACCCTGGCACGATGAGTCCTTTTCAGCATGGGGAAGTGTTTGTTACTGAAGATGGTGCAGAAACTGATTTAGATTTAGGGCATTATGAACGATTTATTGGTTTTACTGCCAGTAAATTGAATAATCTTACCTGCGGTCAAGTTTACAGTAATGTGATTCGCAAAGAGCGTCAAGGGGAGTATTTAGGCGCAACAGTACAGGTTATTCCACATATTACTAATGAAATCAAAGCAGGTGTGCGAGCAGCAGGTAAAGGCTTTGATATTGCAATTGTTGAGGTTGGCGGCACAGTGGGTGACATTGAATCCCTACCTTTTATGGAAGCGATACGTCAAATGGGAGTGGAAGAGGGCGATAATGCCTTGTTTATGCATTTAACACTGGTGCCTTATTTAGCAGCTGCTGGAGAGCTAAAAACTAAACCTACCCAACATTCGGTGAAAGAACTTCGTTCGATTGGTATTCAACCTGATGTTTTATTGTGTCGCAGTGAGAGAGCATTGCCTGAGACGGAACGCAGAAAAATAGCCTTATTCACTAATGTTAAAGAAGAAGCGGTTATTCCTGTTGTTGACCTTGATAATATTTACAAAATTCCACTTTGGCTGCATTCACAAAAATTAGATCAAATTGTTGCGGATAAACTTAGACTTAAGGATTTACCTGAAGCTACTCTCGTTGGCTGGAAAGAAGTCGTTAATATTATGGAGTTTCCAGAAGAAGAAGTGATTGTGGCGATGGTGGGTAAATATATGGATTTAACCGAGTCCTATAAATCCCTTAATGAGGCATTGAGTCATGCTGGTGTACAAACATGCTCAAAAGTTATTATTCGCTATGTTGATGCGGAAAAATTAGAAGTAGAAGGGACAGAAACATTAGAAGATGTGGATGCTATTCTTGTTCCTGGAGGTTTTGGTAAACGAGGCATTGAGGGGAAAATAATTGCGGCAAAATATGCAAGAGAAAATGACATCCCTTATCTGGGTATTTGTTTAGGTATGCAAATAGCAGTGATTGAGTTTGCTCGTCATTGTGCCAGTCTATCAGATGCGAATAGTACAGAATTTAAGCAAGATACGCCCCATCCTGTGATTGGTTTAATCACTGAATGGATGAATGAATCAGGAGATGTGGAAACACGGGATATAGACTCCGATATGGGTGGAACAATGCGCTTAGGAGGGCAGAAGTGTAAATTGCTCGAAGGGTCTTTGGCAAAGAAAACTTATAATACAGAAGAGATCGTGGAGCGTCATCGCCATCGTTATGAATTTAATAATCATTACCGTGACCTATTGGTGGATAAAGGTTTAGTGCTTTCAGGTGAATCACAAGATGGCTCCTTAGTTGAAATGATCGAGTTACCGAATCACCCTTGGTACTTAGCCTGTCAATTTCATCCTGAATTTACTTCTAGACCCTGCAAAGGGCATCCTCTGTTCACAGGCTTTGTCACCGCTGCATTGACACATCGTAAAGCAAAAGGTAAACCATCATTATGAAGTTGTGCGGATTTGATATAGGGCAGGATAAACCGTTCTTTTTAATTTCTGGCTCTTGTGTGGTGGAATCTGAAAAAATGACACTGGATATTGCAGAGTATTTAAAAGAACTCACAGATAGATTGTCTATTCCTTATATCTTTAAAGCCTCTTTTGATAAAGCTAATCGTTCTTCTCATACCAGTTTTCGTGGTCCTGGTATGGAAGAGGGTTTGCGTATCTTTGAAAAAGTGAAAAATGATATCGGTGTGCCTGTGCTAACCGATGTGCATGAAGATACACCATTAGATGAAGTTGCCGATGTGGTTGATGTGGTGCAAACACCCGCTTTTTTGTGTCGTCAAACTAATTTCATCCAAAAAGTAGCCAAGTTAAATCTGCCTGTTAATATCAAAAAAGGACAGTTTTTAGCCCCTTGGGATATGAAAAATGTGGTGGATAAAGCAAAAGCTGTCGGTAATGAGCAGATTATGGTCTGTGAGCGCGGCTATACCTTTGGCTATAATAATCTAGTGTCGGATATGCGCGCTTTAGCAACAATGCGTGACACGGATTGTCCTGTGATTTTTGATGCCACCCATTCAGTGCAATTACCCGGAGGCAAAGGAAATTGCTCAGGAGGGGAGCGCCAACAAGTTCCTGTTTTAGCACGGGCGGCAATGGCAGTGGGGATTGCTGGGATTTTTATGGAATCCCATCCTAAACCTGATGAAGCATTGAGTGATGGGCCAAATTCTTGGCCTTTAGATCGTATGGAAGAATTATTAACCACCTTATTGAAGCTGGATCAAGTGGTTAAATCACAAGCCTATCTGGAAGATACGCTTTAAGGTGTGGTAGCGCTGGATAAATCATTATCCATAAAAATACAAATTAGAAAATTATTAATTACAATGGAAAGTTAAAATGTCTAAAATTAAAAGCATACATGCGCGTCAAGTAATTGATTCGAGGGGAAATCCAACTGTAGAAGCCGATGTGACATTAGTAAATGGTATAATGGGGCGTGCTATTGTGCCCTCAGGTGCATCAACGGGGGCTCGTGAAGCGATTGAATTACGTGATGGAGATAAGACGCATTTCATGGGGAAAGGTGTTTTAAAGGCGGTTGAAAATGTAAATACTGAAATTGCTGATGCCATTATTGGAATGGATGCCAGGGATCAAAAAGCAATTGATCAAAAAATGATTGATTTAGATGGTACTTATAATAA
>JALVEA010000163.1 GCA_027008665.1 Thiotrichaceae bacterium
TACGAAAATTAGAGGATTTACGCCAAGGTGCAGGGGATCGTATTGCGATAGATACAGCTAAACATGACCCGCTTGATTTTGTTTTATGGAAACCCGCTAAAGAAGGAGAGCCTCGCTGGGATTCCCCTTGGGGAGCAGGTCGTCCAGGTTGGCATATCGAATGTTCAGCAATGTCAACGGAGCTATTTGGAGCAACATTTGATATTCACGGCGGTGGAAAAGACCTGCAATTTCCACACCATGAAAATGAAATAGCACAATCAGAAGCGTGTACAGGACAACATTTTGCCAATTATTGGATACATAATGGTTTTATCCGTGTCGATAATGAAAAAATGTCAAAATCACTCAATAATTTCTTCACTATCCGCGAGGTATTAAAAAAATACCGTGGTGAAGAAATTCGTTATTTTATGCTTACCAGCCAATACCGTAGCCCATTAAATTACAGTGAGGAACAGTTAAAAAGTGCAAGTAAAGCCCTAGCAAGGCTTTATGTCGCTTTGCGTGGTTTACCTGAAGCAGAAGCGATTGAAAAAACAGATTATGCGTTTCGTTTTCATGCCGCTATGCACGATGATTTTAATACCCCCGAAGCACTAGCGGCCCTGTTTGATCTTTCGCGTGAAACCAATAAAATCCGTCAACAACAAGACAAAGAAGCCGCCGCCTCACACGGTGCATTATTAAAACAACTTGGTGCTATCTTAGGAATATTACAACATGATGCCGATCAATGGCTACAAGGTGATGCTAGTGAAGCGGGGTTAAGTGCTGATGCGATTGAAGCTTTAATCCAAAAACGCCTTGATGCCAAAGCGAATAAAAATTGGATAGAAGCCGATAAAATTCGTGATCAATTAAGCCAGCAAGGTATCTCATTGGAAGATAAAGGGACAGAAACTATTTGGCGTAGAGACTGATTGTTTAAAATATTCGCACAAAAACACAACTAAGAAAGCTTCAAACATTAGGTTTGAAGCTATCTGTGTAGTTTATAAGTAATTCCTGCTGACAATTTGCGATAAACTAGGTATATTAGCTGACGAATAAAAATTTCATGATCTTTATTTCTAAAAGCTATGGATAGGCTTAAATTCGTATGATAAACCACCAAAAAAATAGTACCTCCTCGTCCTTTATCAAAAAATATTCTTACCTTAGTCAATATTGTCTTTCTTTATTCTTTTGTTTTTTTCTGCTTTCTCTTTCAGGTTGTGGAGGAGCAGGTGGCGGAGTTATTGCAAACAAAACACCCGTTGCTACTACTCCTGAAAAGAGTAAAACAGTAAGCTCTGATGCCAATAAAAAGGGTAATACAAAGACTAAAACAAGTAAGAAAAAGAAGGCAAAACGAAAAGTTGGCCGTATCAAAAGACGTCCCGTCCCCAGTCGCCCCCCCTCCAACGCTATTAGTGAGCGCGCTCTCGCTGCAAATATCAACTCACGTCAAAAAGCAGAAATTGCACGTTTTCTAAAACAAGGAGCAAGTGCCAATGCAATGGGAACCAATGGCGAACCTGTGCTCTACACCGCAATACGGGTTGGTTTACTGGATGTTGCAGATAAATTAATTCTATATGGTGCAAAGGTTGATACCAAAGCAAGAAATGGCAAGGCCCCTTTGCATTTGGCTATTGAGAGAAATTTGAACGGTATGATTCAGTTATTACTTGAAAATGGTGCTAATGCAAGCGCTGCATCGCCACAAGGATACCCTTTGGAAATGGCAATAACAAAAGGTAATACCGCTTTAGCCAATAAATTACTCTCCTACTCAGCCGATGCCAATGCCAGAGGCAAGCAAGGAACAATGTTACAAATGGCAATCCAAAAAGGTAATGGAGCCTTAGTTAGTTCATTATTAGAGCATTCTGCAAATGCTAATACCGCAGGCAGAGAAGGAACACCGTTACAAATGGCGATTCAACGAGGAAATCTAGGAATCGCAAAAGCATTGCTCGATCATGGAGCAAATGTGAATACAGGAGGCAGAAAAGGGACACCGATTCAAATCGCAGTGAGAACAGGCAATGCAAAATTAGCCGAGCTATTAATGAAACATCATGCCGATGTTTCGGTAACAGATGGTGCAGGAGAAACATTGCTACATAAAGCAGCCGCTAAAGGTTTAACAGCTATTGCAGGTATCTTGGCTAGAAATGGCGCTAATGTAAATGCGCGTGATAAAGCAAAAGAAACGCCATTACACGAAGCGGCTGCTAAAGGTCACTTATCAACAGTGAAAGTCTTATTGGATAGCGGAGCAAATTTAAGAGCAAAATCAGCAAAGAACTGGACAGCGTTACACGAAGCTGCCCGCTTTGGACACGCTAATGTCGTGTCTTTTTTGATAAATAAAGGACTTAATCCTCGTGCAAAAACCAGCGAAGGACAAACCCCTAAAAGTCTAGCCGCACACTTAAACCATGCGGATGTTATTGGATTACTTGCTCGTTATTAGATCTTAGCCTTAGGAACTAGCAGGTGCTTGTGCGGCGATTAAACGATCCATTGAGCGATAGCCAACCGCTTCGCTAAGATGCGCCGTTTGAATGTCTTCACTTCCTGCTAAGTCCGCAATAGTGCGGGCTACTTTTAAGATGCGATGATAAGCACGGGCGGATAATTTAAACTTTTCCAAAACCTGAGCTATTAACACTTCGTCTTTTGGTGATAGTTGGCAATATTGCTCTATTTGCTTATTTGCTAAAAAGCGATTCGCCTCTCCCTGTCGAGCTTGTTGTCTTTCACGCGCTATAACGACACGATTCCTAACTGTTTCACTACTGTCACTGTGTTCTGGTCTTTGTAGATCTTGACGCGATAAACGCGGTACTTCTATTTGTAAATCAATTCGATCCAAAAAAGGTGCAGAAAGTTTAGAACGATAACGCCGTTGTTGCTCTAAAGAACATTGGCAATTATCTTTTAGATCACAATCATAACCTTGAGGACAAGGATTCATAGCGGCAATCAGTTGAAATCTTGCAGGATAAGTTGCCTGTCTTGCAGCGCGTGAAATCGTGATTTTTCCTGTTTCCAAGGGTTCACGTAGAACTTCTAATACTTTGCGATCAAATTCTGTCAATTCATCCAAAAATAAAATGCCATTATGTGCCAATGATATTTCACCAGGGCGTACCTGTGAGCCACCACCGACTAAAGCAACTCCTGATGAGGTATGATGAGGGTCACGAACAGGACGTTGTCCCCATTGTTGATAATCAAAACCTTGATGACTAATGGATGCGATAGTGGCAGATTCCAACGCTTCCTCATCGGTCATTGGTGGTAAAATAGTGGCTAAACGTGTTGCCAGCATGGTTTTTCCTGTTCCGGGTGGGCCAATCATTAACATATTATGCCCCCCTGCTGCTGCAATCTCCAAAGCACGTTTCGCTTGAAACTGCCCT
>JALVEA010000164.1 GCA_027008665.1 Thiotrichaceae bacterium
TTAATGCTTGACGCATTTTATTTTGATCGGGATGAGTAATAACAGGATTGTGATTATAAATAAAGACCGATTTGATGGGGATTGCGACATCTCTTTTTAGAATATGATCTGCCACATCGAGAATATTAAAGGTTCTCGTTGCTTGTTTTAGAAGATCAGGGCGTTGTAATCGATCAGGTGTTTTAGAAAAAGCAGGGCCATAATTCCCCATAATGCCTTGTCCTAATTGTCCTCTATGTCCACTTAATATTTGCAATGCCATTGCCGTACGAATGGCAGAACCTCCATTTCGGGTACGTTCTAACCCAATACCAATTTGCATTGATAATTTTTTTGCCTTAAATAAAAGGTTTAAAAACTGTTTAACTGTTTGATTGCTAATACCACAAATGGTCTCGATTTGATCTATTTTATAACGAGAAGCATTTTGTAAATATTGCTCCAAGCCTATGCTGAAAGGAATAATTTTATCCTTATCAATCCTGCCTAAACGATTCATTTTGGCCGTTATTGCTAATGCAAAATAAGCATCACTACCGGGAGTGATTTGTATAAATAAATCCGCTATCTTTGCTATTTTTGTACGCTTAGGGTCAATAACAATCAATTTCGCACCTTTGCTACGTGCTTTATTGATGATTTTCATCAGATGCAAATAGGAGGTAGTAATATTACAGCCCCAGATAATAATAAGGTCAGAATAAATCGCTTGTTGTTGCGGCATACCGACGGCATCACCAAAAAGTGATTGTCGTGCCAGTGAAGCAGTTCCTGCACATAAAGGGCTACGATTAAGTTGGGTTGCACCGAGTTTATAAAAGAAGCGTCGATCCATTGAACCGCCCGCTAATTGACCATGTGGTCCGGAGTAATTTAAAGGTAAAATAGACTCTGAACCGTATTCATCAATACACTGTTGCATTTTTTGATGGCAGGTCTCAAGAGCCATTTTCCAGCTTATTGGTTCATACTCTCCACTGCCTCGTTGACCAGTGCGCCTTAACGGTGTTTTTATTCTTGCGGAACCGTAAAGGGTATTTGGATAGTATTTAGCAACTTTACCGCAAATAACTCCTTGTGTGAGAGGATTGGCTTTAGAACCTTTGACCTTGATTAATTTACCCTCCTCAATAACCGCTGTTAGGCTACACGTATCAGGGCAATCGAGTGGGCAAACACTGGCTTTATGAATGGTTTTATTTTTTGAATTTATAGAATGAGTCATTTAGATAATCAGTAATACTTTGTAATTCTTCAGGGAATAGTTCAGTTCCTAATTGTGCATCACACATCCCTACCATTTTGTGCAGGCGTTGATAAGAGTCCATCTTACTATCGGCTTTAGGATAATAGTCCTTACCGTGACATCTAGCACAATTTTTTTGATGTAATTCAGCCCCAGAGCTTTCTTTATCTTCGCTCTTTTTTTCAGCAACAGGGGCGAGGGCTTTGGACTCTGTCGCTTTGGCAATAACTGTTTCTTTAACTTTTACTGATGCTTCTGTTGCAACTGCTGTTGATGCTTTTTCTGTTGCTTTTTCTGTTGCTTTTTCTGCTGTTTTATCACCTTGACAGGCACTCAATAGAGTAAAGAGAAGAAGAAAGATAAGAGAAAGTTTGTTCATTTTGATATCCTAAATTTGAAAATATTTGAAAGTACTGCAAAGGATAATAACACAAGACAATTATTCACTTCTTTTCCTTTATTTTTTTAACGTTCTTAATTTTTTAAAATTTTTTCAAACTTTTCTATTTTGCTTCCGTTTATAGACAGTAGAACCTTGCGATATTGCGATAATAATAAATTAGCAAATCAAATGGGTTCTTAAGGACTCCTGAGTCCTTATCTTTTGATTCAATATTTAGGGAGTAAAAAATGAACAAGGTTGTTCTATTAGTTATTGCGAGCAGTTTAAGTGTTTCTGTTTCTATTGCGGCTGCAAATCCAGTCACTATTTCAGCGAGTACAGAAGATGGTTTATATACGCGTGTGATATGCCCCTCACTAATAAAAGCTTTACATGCAAAAGGAATTCAAGCGGTTTGTAAAACAAGTTCTGGATCGGGGCAAAATTTTGAGCGTGTGGCAAAAGGAGAGGTAACTGCGGGTTTAATGCAAAAAGATGCTTTGTATGGATTGGCCTCTCAAGGTGATAATCCTGACGCTAATAATTACATTGCTTTAGGGAGTTTAACCCCAGAGGCTATTTGGATGGTTGCTTTAAGTGGATCTAAAGTAACGTTTAATTCATTTATCAAAAATTACTCTGAAAACTCAGCCCCTAAACTCCCTTTGGTGATTGGGGTGGCAGGTGATAGTCTTAGCGGTTCTTATTTAACAATGACCCAAGCCATAGTGAATAATCTTCCGAGCTTGAAGAAAAATATTGAAGCAGGGTATGTGAAACTTATTTCCTTAAATAATATTCCCCCAAATGTTGCTTATTATCAGTTAGGAAATAAACTAGATGCTGTAATGTTTGTGCAAATGCCTGATCTAAAGCATGAACGAATTCAAGATGTCTTGAATTCAGATGGAAAGTATGTCTTTCTTGATATTTCTTCCCCGCAACTGACTCAGCTTAGTTTTTCTAATCAGCCCATTTATCGAGAAGTGGATATCCACTTACAAAAAAGATCAAGCAATGATCGTATTACAAGTGCATGGAATGTACTAATGGGTAAAAAAATAACAACTAATGGAAAGCAAAAGTCAGTACATACCTTAGTGACTGAAACCACACTGCTTATCAACCCTGCAACCGTCGATAGCAAAATCATGTCAGCGCTGTCAAGCGTAGTTAATTCAAAGTATCTTCTTCCTAAAAATACAGTGGCAGGAACAGCCTCACTGTGGTGGCAAAAATTAAAAAAAGCATCAGAACAATTGACTAGCAACTAATTTTATAAAAGCTAATTTAGTTTTTTCTGGTATTTTTTCCTTCCCTGTTTTTCAGAGAAGGAAAAACTGATTAAATAGTGAAAATAAAACTAAATATTAGCACAACCTAGAATAACTATAAAAATATATCTGTTTTTTATCTAATTCAGTAATACTACGCAGAATATAATAAGTGTTTTTTCTGAATATTATTATTGCTGGATTTAATTATTATTGGTACTTTGTATATTATAAATATTAAGCAACTGTATTTATTAATAATTTTAATTAAAAGTTATTAGCCTATTTTATTGTACTCACGGATGAGAATATTATGAATTTAAATCTTTTTTTTCTTTTTGTTATTGTGTTTTTCCTTGCTTCTTGTAATTCTATAAAGAAAGTTGAACAACATAATGGTATCTTTTATGCAAAAGCAAGTGATTCTATTTATCATAAAAATCTTAAACAAAAATTTCAAATAATAGGAGATAAAATTTCTAGAAATCTTACAAAAAATTTCAAACTACCTTC